>JAEWDJ010000439.1 GCA_023390155.1 Actinomycetes bacterium
GCCTCGCCCAGCCGGCGGGCGTCGGGCGGCGCGGCGGGCGTCAGCGCCGTCGGCGTGTGCCGGTACGGGAGCACGTCCTTCGGCAGCGTCTCGCGCACGATGACGGAGCCGTCGTCGGTCGCGCCGATCACCGCCACCGTCCGCGCGGTGCGGGAGCCCGGCTGCGCCCGCGGCTGGCGGAACGGCCCGGGGAACTCGTAGAGCAGATACGGCCCGCCGCGCTCGCTCACCCGCACGGCGCTGCCCGACCCCCACTGCCCGCTGAGCAGCAGCTCGCGCCGCTCAACGCGCTGTCCGTCGTCCTGATGCCAGTCGCGCACGACGTGGACCGTCTCGACGGCCAGCACATCGCGCGTCTCGGCCCACTCCTCGATCGGCTGGATGAGCCGGGCGTAGTGCGACTGCCAGAAGCTCTTCTGCTCCCGGCGGTGGAAGTCGATGGCGGCCGCCGCGAGGGCCACGGCGGCGCGGTCCGGCGTCCGGTGCGGGTCGAGCGGGTCGCCCGCGAAGGCGAGCAGCCCGGCGCGCAGCGGCGACTCCTCCGGCGGCACCTCGAGCTCGTCGACGGGCGCCGTGCCCACCGGGATGCCGTTCTCGGCCGCACGCGCGAGCAGCCAGTCGCGCAGGCGGAGGGTGCTCACGCAGTCGTAGCGGTTGTAGTCGGCGAGCGCGTCGAGCAGCGGCTGCGCCTCCTCGTCGCGGCCGAGCGCGATCAGGTCGCGCGCGTTGGCGTATTCGGTGATCGAGTCGGCGCCGTTCGTCACCTCGCTCTGCCGCAGCTCGGTGCCCATGTAGAGCGGCTCGAGCTTCTTGATGGAGTACGACCGGGAGCCGACCCGCACGGCCTTGCGCACGAGCGGGTAGAGGTCGACGAGCACGCCGTCGCGCAGCAGGCCGTCCACCTCCTCTTCGCCCACCCCGTGCCGCGCCGCGAGGGCGAGCAGGTGGGTCTGCTCGTACGCCGCGTAGTGGTAGATGTGCATGCGCGGGTACCGCTCCCGCCGCTCCCGCACGAACGACAGGAAGGACTCCAACGCCACCCGCTCGGCCGCGAAGTCGTGGCCCCAGAAGGCGGTGAACCGGGCGTCGGCGTCCACCATCCCGAACAGGTAGTCGAGCCCCCAGCGCTCCCCCGCACCCTCGGTGTAGAGCGGGTCGCCCTCGAAGTCGAAGAACAGGTCGCCCTCGTCGGGATGCGGGAGGGCGGCGAGCACCGGCGCGTTGTAGACCCGCACCGGCGGAGCCTCGCCCGGCTGGGCGCGCAGCTGCAGCCGCGCCTGCTCGCGGAGTCCGTCCAGCGTCCCCTCGGGGAGGCCGTCTATCGCGCCGGTCGACGCGGCCAGGGCGTCGATGGTCGTCACGCCCGCGGCCACGAGGTGCTCGCGCTGGGTCACGCGCATCCCCGCGACCAGCAGCACGTCGCGGGACGCCTGCACCTCGGCGTCGCAGGTGTCGCACCGGCCGCAGACGGTGAACCGCGGGTCGCCCCAGGCGACCGGGCCCTCGTCGGCCAGGTGGGCGTCGATGATCGCGAGCAGGCGGGCGCGGCGCTTGCGGTACACCGGCTCGATCTCGCCGAGGCGGTGCTCGCTCACCGATCCGTCGCCGAGGAGCAGCTCCACCGTCTCGTCGATGTCGACGCCCAGCCGCCGGAGCTGGTCGGCGTAGGCCGCGAGCTGCAGCAGAGCCGTCACGCGCGCGCTCCGCGCGAGCTTAGAGTCCTGCACCCGGTAGCGACCGTCCGGGCGGCGGACGACGAAGTCGGCGAACCCGACGAACGAGCCGTCGAAGAACGTCGCCTGGAAGACGACCTCGCTGCCGCGCGCGAACGCCTCCGACGTGAGCGCGACCGCCCCGGCGAGTGTCTCGGCCGTGAGGCTCTCGGGCCGTTCGATCTCGGCGACGCCGGGACCGAACCGCTCCCGGTAGCGCTCCAGGATGTGGTGCTCGTGCTCGTCGCCGAGGCGCGAGGAGCGCACGTACATCGGGTCCTCGATCTCGGGCGTCTTCTCGAGCCGCCCGAGCTTGACGTCGAGCGAGCGGAGGAAGGCGAACTCGCACTTCGAGGCCTCGGTCAGGTCGCTGGCGCTGGTGACGATGATCCCGTCGAGCACGAACACGCGCAGCCCCTTCCGTCGAGCGTCCCCTCAACCTACCGGGGACCTCCGACACGACGGCGGCGTCTAGCCCTTCGCCGCCGCCTTCATAGCGCGCTTGTGCTCACGCACCCGGGCGAGCGAGTCGGCGTCGACGATGTCCGCGACCGAGCGGTAGCCGTCGGCGCCGTAGTCGCCCGCGGCCTCCCGCCAGCCGGGCGCCTGCAGGTCCTTCTGCTTGCCCAGCAGGGCGAGGAAGATCTTGGCCTTCTGCTCGCCGAAGCCCGGGAGCGCCTTCAGCCGGCGCAGGACCTCCGCGCCGGACGGCTCGTCGAGCGTCCAGATCGCCGCCGTGTCCCCGCCCCAGTCGGCGACGATCGCCGCGGCGAGCGCCTGCACACGACCGGCCATGGATCCCGGGAAGCGGTGCACGGCCGGCGACTGCTTCATCACCTCGGCGAGACGGTCGGGGTCGAGCGCCGCGATCTGCGCGGGCTCGAGCTCGCCCAGGCGGTCGCGCAGCTTGGCCGGGCCGGCGAAGGCGGTCTCCATCGGGACCTGCTGGTCGAGCAGCATCCCGACGAGGAGGGCGAACGGGGAGCTGTCGAGCAGGGCGTCCGCGTTCGCGTCGCCCGTGATGTTCACTGCCATCCCCTCATGGTGCCACGACGTCGACGGCGGCGCAGCGTCACAGTGCGGCCGACCGCGGCCGACCGCGGCCGCCGTCGCGTCAGGAGACGAGAAGCAGCACCCCGGCGACCACCGACAGCGCGGCGAGCAGCAGCGCGACCCCCAGCAGCACGGCGTGCACGACGAGGAACGGCGTCGCCTTCCCGGCGGCGTCCCACGCACGCGCGTCCTTCCGGACGCGGCTGAAGAAGCGCGGCCACGCGAACACGTTGAAGAGGGCGTTGAGGAACAGGACGAGGGCGGCGAAGACGGTCATCGTGCCTCCAGCGTACGGGACCGGCCGAAGCGCTCGGACAGGAGGTCGAGCAGCGCCGTCGCCGCAGCGCTCGGGCGCGGGCGCGCCACCACCCCGAGCCGCCAGTCGATGCGCTCCGCGAGCGGCACGACCACGGCGCCCTCGGCGGGGATCACGGTCAGCTCGGGGAGGGCGGCCACACCGAGCCCGGCCGCCACGAACCGCGGGATCTCGCCGAGGTCAGACAGCTCGGTCGGGATCTGCCGGCTGAACCCGCGCGCCGCGAGCGCACGGTCGAGGGTGACGCGGTTGCCGAAGCCCTCGCGCGCATCCACCCACTGCTCCCCGGCGAGGGCGGCGAGCGAGACGGAGGAGCCGGCGAGCGGATGCCTCGCCGGCAGCAGCGCGACGAACGGCGACACCATCAGCTCCCGCTCGACCAGCCCCGGCACGCGGTCCGGGAGGCCCACGAACGCGACGTCGAGCCTTCCCTGGCGAACGTCCTCCGTCATCCCGGTGGAGCCGCTCGGCGACGGCCCGAGCCGGAGGTCGACGCGCGGGTGCCGCCGGTGGTACTCCCCCATGATCCCCGGGAGGTCGATCGTCGTCAGGTTGGTGAAGATCCCCACCCGCACCACTCCGCGCAGATCCCCGTCGCCGCGGGCCGCGTCGCGCAGCCGGTCGAGGGCGTGGAGGCTCGCCCGCGCCTCCTCCAGCGCGGCCGTCCCGGCGGGTGTCAGGCGCACCCCGTGGGGGTCGCGGTCGAAGAGAGCGGCGCCGAGCTCGCGTTCGAGGGCACGGATGCCGGCGGAGACGGTCGACTGCGCGGCGAACAGCCGGTCGGCCGCGCGCGTGAAGTTGAGCTCCTCCGCGACGGCGACGAAGTACTCCAGGTGACGGGCATCCATCTGGCAATCGTATCCATCGATCGCAGATATCGAACACATCCGTTGGACTCGATGGCGAGGCGGGTGCATCCTCAACTCATGACCATCACCCACGACCCCGAGACGTCCTCCCTCCCCGCGTCCGACCCGACCGGCGCCCACGCGCGCACCGGCCGCCGCTGGGAGCTCCGCCACGGCGCCGGCTTCTGGGTCATCGCCGCGGCGTTCCTCGCGGTGATGGCCTTCTCGACCGTGCCCACCCCGCTCTACTCGCTCTACCAGGCGCGCGACGGCTTCCCCACCTGGGTCATCACCGTCGTCTTCGCGGCGTACGCCGTCGGTGTGATCGCGAGCCTCTTCCTCATCGGCCACCTCAGCGACTGGGCGGGGCGCCGCCGGATGGTGCTCGTCGCCGTGCTGCTGGAGGTCGTCGCGGCCGCCGTCTTCCTGGTCTGGAACGACGTATCCGGCCTGATCGTCGCGCGCGTCCTGTCGGGCGTCGGCGTCGGCGCGCTGACCGCGAGCGCCACCGCGCACCTGAGCGAGCTGCGCGCCGTCGCCCGCCCCGAGGAGGGTCCGCGCCTCGCGGGCACCGTCTCCACCGTCGTCAACACCGGCGGCCTCGCGCTCGGCCCGCTGATCGGCGGCGCGTTCGCCCAGTTCCTCCCGCAGCCGCTGCTCCTGCCCTACGTCGTCTTCCTGGTCCTCCTGGCCGTCGCCGCCCTCGCGGTCGCGCTGGTGCCCGAGACGATCGAACGCGCCGAGGAGCGCCCGGCCTACCGCCCGCAGCGGGTCTCCCTCCCGCCGTCGGCCCGCGGCGCCTTCTCCGCGGCCGCCGTCGCCGCCTTCGCGGGGTTCGCAGTCTTCGGACTGTTCACGTCGCTCGCGCCGAGCGTCGTCGCCGGGGTGCTGCACCAGACCTCGCACCTGCTCGCCGGCGCCGTCCCGTTCACCGTGTTCGCCGCCTCCGCGCTGTCGCAGATCGTGTTCGCGCGGCTGCGGACCCGCAGCCAGGTGGGCCTCGCCCTCGTCCTCATGCTGGTCGGGCTCGCGGGCCTCGCCGTCGGCGTCCTGATCGCGTCGCTGGCCGTGTTCCTGATCAGCGGCATCCTCGCCGGCGCCGGCGTCGGCCTCCTGTTCCGCTCGGCGATCGGCGTCACCGCCGGGCTGGCCGCGCCCGAGCGCCGCGGAGAGGTGCTGGCCGCGATCTTCCTGATCGCGTACATCGGCCTCGCCCTGCCGGTGCTGCTGGTGGGCGTCGCCCTCATCGTGTGGCCGCTCGTCCCCGTGCTCGTCGTCTTCGTCGCGGCGGTCGGCGTCCTCGCCCTGGTCGGCGGTCTGCGGATGCTGCGCACCGCCTGACCGAACGCGTCGTCGGCGGCTCGCGGCAATCGGCCCTCCCGGAGGTCACGGGAGGGCCGATCGCCGTGTCGAGGGGCGCGAACGACGCCCGTTCCGCCGTTCGGTGGCCCTCACACGCCGGGCTCCGCGGTTTCCCCGGGTCGGTCGGGGGCCACCAGGTTGACAGGGTTCGGCGGGTCTGCCCGGCTCGCCGCCCTCCCCGCACTCTCACGCCGAGCCCACCGCCCCCTCACCCCGGGAGGTCGACCACCCGCACGGCCGTCGCCCGCGCGAACCCGCGCTCGACCAGGTCCACCTCGAACCCCGCCAGTCGCTCCAGATGGCGGGCGACACGGAGTCCGCCGACCCGCCGCGGCTCGCCGCCCACCTGCCGCACCAGGTCCACCACCACGCCGGTCGCCTCCTCGTCGTCGGAGGCCACCAGCACCGGCACGGGGTCCCGGCCCGCCGCGGTCGCGATCGGCCCGGTCAGGTGCTCGGCGTAGACCGTGTTGAAGGCCTTGACGACGCGAGCGCCCGGCGCCGCTTCCGACATCCGCTCGGCGAGCGACGGGCCGGAACCGTACCGGCTCTCGAAGTGCGGCGGGTCGATCGGGTTGCCGAGGTCGATCAGCACGGCGCCGCGCAGCTCGTCGGCCAGAGACTCGACCACCTCCAGGGCGACCCAGTCGGCGACGGCGACGATCACGACCTCCGCCCGCGCGGCCTCCCGATACCCGGCGCCGCGCGCGGCGCCGATCGCACGAGCGACCTCGAAGGCGCGCTCAGGATCCCGCGAGCCCACCACGACCTGGTGCCCGGCCTCCGCCAGCCGTCCGCCCAGCGCGACGGTCATCGCGCCGGTGCCGAGGACGCCGATGCGCATGGCCGTCAGTCCGCCGCCACGAGCTGCACGCGCAGCGAGTCGACGCGGGTCGCGATGACGTCGTCGGCCGCCCAGCGCTGGGCGAGGCGGGCGAGGATCGCATCCAGCTCCTCGCGCGTCAACCCGGCCGCCAGCGCGAGCCGGACGACGAGCTCCTCGCCGCGGAGCCGGTGACCGGGGTCCCCGGCCTCCAGCCGCACGGCGTGCACGCCGAGCTCGGTCGCGATCGACGCGTCGAAGGCCGCGAACACCTCGGGGTCGCGGTGGCTCGGGGGCCCCCCCTCGCCCCCCGCGACCGCCCCCACCGCGGGGCGGCG
>JAEWDJ010000011.1 GCA_023390155.1 Actinomycetes bacterium
GATGAGGGCCGTCGTCGCGACGACCGCGACCCCTACGACGCCCGGGACTTCGACGCCTCCGACCGCGACCGCGACGCCAGCGACCACGACGCCAGCGACCGCGACCGCGACGACGACCCCGACGCCACCGACCACGACGACGACCCCGACGCCGCCCCCGGCGACGGCCGCGCCGAGACCGCCAGCCAGCGCGCCGACCGCAACTGGAACGAACTCCTCCAGGAGTTCCGCGTGTTCCAGACCGGCACGCAGATTGTCGCCGCCTTCCTCTTGACGCTGCCCTTCCAGCAGCGCTTCGCCGAGCTGGCGCCGTTCGACGTCGGCCTCTACATCGTCCTGGTGCTGCTCGCCGTCATCATCACGCTCCTCGCGCTCGCGCCCGTCGCCCTGCACCGGCTGCTGTTCCGCCGGCGCATGAAGGAGCGGCTCGTCGCCTATGGCAGCCGACTGCTCATCGTGTGCCTGGCGGCGGCCTCCCTGCTGTTCACCGGCATCGTCCTGTTCATCGTCGACTTCCTGCTCACGCCGGGGGCGGGCGCGGCGATCGCGGCAGCGGTCTTCGCCGTGGTGCTCGCCCTGTGGATCGTCGTCCCGCTGCTCATTCGGCGCCGCTCGCAGATCGCCGGTGAGGGAAGTCGCACGCCCGGCAGCACCTAGTCGCGCACGAGTTCCGCGATGAGCACGTCGTCCGCGCCGTCCGTCCACCGACGGTGGCGCACCACGTGCAGCCCCACCGCGCCGAAGGTCTCGTCCAGCGCCTCCGGACTGCGGAACGGCTCGTGGTGCAGCAGCGCGGCCGGCGGCGCGGCGCGGTGGCGCGTGGGGTCGAACGCGACGAACGTGCCGGTCACGACCCGGCCCGCCGGGCGCAGCACGCGCGCCCACTCCCGGATGGCCTCGGGCGCGTCGGTGAACAGTTGCAGCCCGGTCACGCAGGTCACCAGGTCGACGCACCCGTCGGGCAGCGGGAGGGACGCCGCGTCCGCCTCGATCAGCTCCGCCTCCGGCAGGTGGGTGCGTGCGACCTCCAGCATCCGCGGCGCCAGGTCGACGCCGATCATCCGGCCGCGTGCCCCGCGATCGTGCAGGGCGCGGAGCACCAACCCGGTGCCGGTGGCCACGTCGAGGATGTCGCCGCGATCGCCCCTGCCCGCCACGACGAAGTCCGCCGTGGCCTCGGCGAGCCCGCGGTGCATCGCGCTCTCGTCGTAGGTCGGCGCGCGGTCGTCGAACCGCCGCCGCACCTCGGCGCGCGCCTCCTCGGGGGTGGGCGTGGATGCCTGCGTGGACGTGCGCTCGGCCTCGTGCGCGCCCGCAGCGCCGCGGGCATCCTGCGTGTCGGACATGCGGTCAGGTTACTCGGGTCGCCAACGGAGGAGAATCGCCGCGACACGCCCGCGAAAGGCCGTCAGCGGAGGAGGCCGGCGCCGATTCGGCCCGGATCTCCTCCGTTCGCGACGCCGCGCCCGACACCTCGCCGCCCCGCCCCGACCGCCCCTACCCCTCCGCCCCGTCCCGCGGGTTCACCCGCTCGACGATCAGCGGGTCCACCGGGGTGAACGGGAAGGCGGGCAGCTCCCGCTCCGGCACCTTGAACGCGGCCGAGAGCACCTCGCGGGAGAAGGCGGAGGCGGTGGCGCGGTAGCCGACATCGCCGGGGGTGGGCTGGTCGAAGAAGATGAGGAAGCGGATGCCTTCGTCGCCGAGGGCCTCGATGTGGTGGGGGTAGGCGTGGGGGATGTAGTAGGCCTCGCCGGGGTGCAGCTCGTAGGTGTCGAGGGAGCCGTCGGGGTCGAGGACGGTCATGCGGGCGTGGCCGCTCTGGACGTAGCCGAGCTCGCCGGTCACGGGGTGCCAGTGCGGTTCGCGCATCCCGGTGCCGCCGATCGTCAGCTCGTACATGGAGAGGTCGTCGAGGGCCGCCCAGAACTGCTTGCGGGCGAGCCGGGCCTGGCCCCACCGGTACGACAGGGGCGCGTGCTGGCCGGCCATGTCGAAGAGGCGGGCGTTCGGGAGGCCGGCGGTGTCGGGGATGCGGGCCGGGCCGTCGCGGTGGACGATCTGGGAGGAGTGCCGGCGGTCGAAGGCGGCGAACGCGGACGAGGGGAGGCCGTAGGTGTTGCCGAGGACGGCGTCCGTCATGGCGCTGACGCTGTCCTGCAGGGAGAAGTGCTGCGGACGGTCGGTGCGGAGGGCCGCGATGATCTCGGCCTCCCCCTCCCCGACGTTCTCGATGTGATAGACCGCGCCGGACTCCACGTGGTACATCTGCCCGGTCTGGACGACGAAGGTCGAGAAGGTGTCGCCGTCGCCCAGGGTGGAGACGAGCACGGTGCCCGCGACGACGTAGGCGATCTGGTTGGCGTTGACGTTCCACTGCGGTTCGCGCACGGCGCCGGGTGCGAGGGTGATGCGCTTGACGGAGAGGCCGGTCAGGATGGGGAGCGAGCTCGAGGTGACCTGCGTGATGCTGCCGAACTCGTTCTCGAAGACGTCCTCGCCGCCGATCAGCTGTGCGACGTGCCTGGATTCCGACATTCTGCGACCCCTGTCTCCCGGATACGGCCCGGGCTCGTGCGTTCTGCGCTTACGGTCAGGAGCGTAGGGCTGTGCGCCGGGTCGGCGGCAGCCCCGACCGTCGCATCCCGCCTCGACAAGTGTCGAATGGCGAACGCCGCGGTCAGGCGGGGATGGCCTCCGTGGCCGCTCGGGCGGTGGCGCGCAGCCGCCGCTTGCTGACGCCGAGCCTGCTCAGCTGGATGAGGCCCTGCGAGAGCGCGACGACGTGGGCGGCCAGGGCGTCGGCTCCGGGGTCGTCGGGGAGTCGCTCCCGCACGGCACGCTCCATCGCCGTGTTCGTCGCGCCGCCGATGCGCGCGACCTCGGGGTGCTCGGAGGCGAGCTCGCCGATGCTGTTGAGCATGAGGCAGCCGCGACGGTCGGGCTGGCCGGCGCAGTCGTCGACGATGGCGGCGAGCATCCGCTCGGCCAGGGGGGGGGGGGTGCGGGCGCGGGGGGCGAGGGCACGGCGGACGAGGGCGACGCGCTCGGCGCAGTAGCGCTCGAACGCGGCGAGGAAGAGGCCCCACTTGTTGCCGTAGGCGGCGTAGATGCTGCTCGTCCCGACGCCGCTCGCGTCGGCGATCTCGGTCAGGGAGGCGCCCGCGTAGCCCTTGCTCCAGAAGACCTCGGTCGCGGCATCGAGGAGCGCGCGCTCATCGAATTCGCGTCGTCGGCCCATTCGCGCACCCTAGCAC
>JAEWDJ010000103.1 GCA_023390155.1 Actinomycetes bacterium
CATCCGCACCGGGGGAGGCGCGGGACGGCAGCGCGCGGCCCTCGCCCGCCGGCACCGGATGCGCGACGTCGTCGACGCCGCGGTCGCCGCCACGCACGAGCAGGCCGAGGACGACGACGGCGACGACCTCGACGTCGCCTGACGTGTGCCGCCGCCGACGCGATGCTCTCTTCCGCGGCGCGCGGAAGACGCCTATCCTGCCGAACATGACGGACAAGGAGCTCGCTCACCAGCACGCCGTCTACACGTACGGCTCGCGGCCGCTCACCCTGATGTACAGCCCCACCTCCACGGCCGCGTGGGAGGTCTACTTCGGCGGCGACTACCTCGGGCTCGTCGAGGAGCAGCACCCCGCGGGCGAGCCGTGGCCGGTCTTCGTCGCCCGCCTCCCCGGTGAGGAGGAGTCGGGCGAGGGCGTCCAGGCGGCGGACTGGCGCGCCGCGGTAGAACTGCTCGCGGCCCGCGCGGGACTCTGAGCGCGCCCGCGCGCCCGGCTGCCTGCGCTCGCCTCATCGAGGTTCACGGCGTGGCGCTCAAACGGCCCGAATGACCGCAACTACGTGAACTTCGCGCGATGCGCGGACCCACGAGCGCGGGCTCAGAAGGCGAACTGGGCCCATTCCTCGCGCGGCAGCTCCACGCGCTGGCCGCGGGACTCCACGATCCAGTCCTGCGGCGTCCCCGCCAGATACGTGCAGAGCAGCGTCTCGCTGCTCCAGCCGTCGGCCCGATGAACCCAGCGGACCAGATGGATGTCCTGCCCAGCCTTCGGTGCATTACCGATCGGCGTCTCATAGGTCGTCACGCGGCACCCCTCCCCGAACGTGCAGCTTGCTTGGCACCGACCCTAGCGGGGTACACGGCCGGGGGACAAGGGGTATCGGATGAACGTCAGTCGTACGGGTCGTCGCGGTTGACGGCGATGCCGTCGTACTCCTCGTCGCGCACGGCTTCGTCGTCGTCGACCGTCTCGTCGTGCTCCGGCTCCACGAACCCGTCGGCGTCGTAGGGCCCGCGACCGCCGCCCTCGGCGATCGCGTCCACGTCGATCGGCTCGCCCGATGGCGTCTCCGGGAGCTGCTCCCTCGCGTCGGTCATCGCCGTCCTCCTGTCTGCCGCGGCGGCCGCGCACGACCGCCGATGGCCCGGACGATAGGCGCGCCCGGGCGGCCCGGGAAGGGGTGCGCGCGCGGTGCGGCGCCGACGCGCGTGTGTTGCGGCCGTGGACGCGGACACTCGCGTTTCAGCCCCGGTTGAGGGACACTGGCGGTGGGTCGTTCCCGCGGCCCGCGTGATAGAGAAGGCAGAGAACGATGGCAACAGGCACCGTCAAGTGGTTCAACTCGGAGAAGGGGTTCGGGTTCATCGCCCCGGACGACGGCTCACCCGACGTCTTCGCCCACTTCAGCGAGATCTCCGGCGATGGCTACCGCAACCTCACCGAGAACCAGCGCGTCGAATACGAGGTGACCCAGGGCCCGAAGGGCCTGCAGGCGTCGAACATCCGTTCCGCCTGACCCCGCGTCGCACGCACCGGCCGCCGCGCTCACGGACGAGCGCGGCGGCCGGTCGCGCGTCCGGGGGACCTTCGCGCGGTCCTTCGCGCTCGTCCTCAGCGCATAGGAACCCCGCAGAAGACGCATGAACGCCGCATAGCCTCGCGAAAGGTCACGGGCATGTAACGGCGCGAGGGTGGTGCGCATGTCGTACGAAACCGCCTCCCTCTCGCTCGACATCGCCGTGCCCGTGTACAACGAGCAGGCGACGCTCGAGTCGTCCATCCGCCGGCTCCACGCCTATCTGACCGACGCCGTCGAGCAGACCTGGCGGATCACCATCGCGGACAACGCCAGCACCGACGAGACCGCCGCCATCGCGGACCGGCTCGCCGCGGAGCTGAGCGGCGTCGTCGCGGTGCACCTCCCGCTGAAAGGGCGCGGCCGCGCGCTCAAGCACGTGTGGGGCGCCTCTCCCGCTGAGGTGCTCGTCTACCTCGACGAGGACCTCTCCACCGATCTCGCCGCGCTGCCCCCGCTGGTGGCCCCGCTGCTATCGGGTCACTCCGACCTCGCGATCGGCACCCGGCTCGGGCGCACGTCGCGCGTGACGCGCGGCGGCAAGCGCGAGTTCATCTCCCGCAGCTACAACCTCCTGCTGCGGCGCACCATGTCCGTCGGCTTCAGCGACGCCCAGTGCGGGTTCAAGGCCATCCGGCGGGAGGTCGCGCAGCGGCTGCTGCCGCTGGTCGAGGACGACGCCTGGTTCTTCGACACGGAGCTGCTGATCCTCGCCGAGCGCTGCGGGCTCCGCATCCACGAGATCCCGGTCGACTGGGTGGACGACCCGCAGAGCTCGGTCGACATCGTGCGCACCGCGACCGACGACCTGAAGGGGATGGTGCGGGTCGGCACGAACATCGCGCGCGGCCGCATCCCCATCGAGTCGGTCTACGCCGAGCTCGGGCGGCGGCCGTTCGCGCCGCCCCGGCCGCCGAGCTTCTTCGGCCAGGTGGTGCGCTTCGGCGTCGTCGGCGTGCTCTCGACCGTCGCCTACGCCCTGCTCTACCTGGTGCTGCAGGCGGTCGTCCCCGCGCAGGTCGCGAACTTCGCGGCCCTGCTGATCACCGCCGTGGCGAACACCTGGGCCAACCGCCGGTTCACCTTCGGGGTCAGCGGGCCCGGGATGGTGCGCCACCAGTTCCAGGGGCTCCTCGTGTTCGGCATCGCCTGGGCGCTCACGAGCGGCTCGCTGCTCGGCCTGCACGCGATCGTGCCGGACGCCTCGGCCCGGCTGCAGCTCGTGGTGCTGACCGTCGCGAACCTCGTCGCGACGCTCGTGCGGTTCGTGCTGCTGCGGCTCTGGGTGTTCCGGGCCGCCCGGCGGGCGCCCGCGGCTGCGAGTGTGCCGGCCCCGCGTCCGCTCTCCCTCACCACCAGCGAAAGCGAGTGACATCATGACCGTCACCACGACCACCTCACCCACCGCCTCCGCCTCGGCGGCGACCCCGGCCGCGGGAGCCCCGCCCGGACGGGTGCGGGCCGCGCTGCGGCGCCTCGTGCGCGGGAGGGAGGACGCAGCCGCGTGGGAG
>JAEWDJ010000115.1 GCA_023390155.1 Actinomycetes bacterium
GGCGTGATCCGCGCGCCGGCGAACCCGAGCAGCGCGGGCGTCAGGGTGAGCGCGACGAGCACCGCGACCGCGACGGCGACGGAGGCCGCGAAGCCCATGGTGGTGAGGAAGGGGATGTTCGCCACGGCGAGTCCGGCCAGCGCGATGATGACGGTGATGCCGGCGAACAGCACGGCCGAGCCCGCGGTCGCGACGGAGCGTGCTGTCGACTCCTCCGGATCGACGCCCGCCTTCAGCTGGCTCTGGTGCCGGGAGATGATGAAGAGCGAGTAGTCGATGCCGACCGCGAGGCCGAGCATCAGCGCGAGCAGCGGCGTGGTCGACGAGATCGGGCCAAAGATCGTGGCGATGAAGACGAGGGCCATCGAGAGCCCGACGCCGAGCAGCGCGGTCGCCAGCGGCATCCCGGCGGCGATGATCGAGCCGAACGTGACGATCAGCACGACGAGCGCGATCCCGACGCCGATCAGCTCGGTGAGGGAGAGGGTCGGCAGGCTCTGGGAGAAGAGCTGGCCGCCGACGGCGACCTGCGATCCGTCCGGCAGCTCCTTCTGCAGGTCTGCCCCGGCGTCCGTGAGGGCGTCCTTGGTCTCCTGCGTGACCGTGGTCTGCTGGCCCTCCAGCTGCACGGTGATGATGGCGGCCGTGCGATCGTCGGAGATCAGGTTCTTCACCGTCGTGCTGTACGGCGAGGTCGTGCCCGCGACGCCATCCACCTTCGCCAGGTCGGCGACGGTCTTCTCCACCGGGTCCTGGACGCCGGACTGGTCGACGGTCTCGCCGTCGGGCGCGACGACCACGATCTGCGCGCTGGTGCCGCTGACCTGCGGGAAGGTGCGGCTCAGCGTGTCGAGCGCCTCCTGCGACTCCGTGCCGGGGATGCTGAACGTGTTGTCCGTGCCCTGGTTGAAGGCGACGGCGCCGCCGGCGAGCAGCACGAGCAGCAGGAGCCACAGTGAGACGACCAGCTTGCGGGCACGGAAGGCCCAACGGCCGATCGAATACAGGAGTGAGGACACGCGTTCTCCAGCGGTGATGTGACCAACGGCGTCACGAAAGGATGAGTTTCGATACACCGTTGTATCCGATGCTCGACTGTATCGGATACACTGGTGTATCTGGAACTCGACTCAGGAAGGTTTCAGCTTGGACAGCACAGCTCTCACAGACGGCCGCGAGGACGCCCCCGCCGAGTCCGCCCGGCGCAAGCGCACGCGCGCCCGCCTCCTCGACGCGGCGTTCGACGTGTTCGCCGAGCAGGGCGTCCGCGCGGCGAGCGTCGAGACCATCGCGGAGGCGGCCGGCTTCACCCGCGGCGCCTTCTACTCCAACTTCTCCACGAAGGAGGAGCTGTTCTTCGCCCTCATGGAGCGCGAGAAGGAGATGCGGCTCGAGCAGCTCGACCGCGGCCTCGCCCAGCACCTCTCGCCGCTGGTGGAGGCGGGTGTCACCGAGCTCGACGACGCCCAGGTGATCGACATCGTCACGAAGATCCTCGAACTGCAGTCGGACGACCGCCGGTGGTGGCTCGTGCAGTCCGAGTTCCAGCTGCTCGCCCTGCGGGATCCGGCGATCGCCGGCGGCTACCTCGCCTTCCAGGACGGCTTCTACCGCGACCTGACCGAGGTCGTCACCACGGCCCTGGAGAGCGCGCACCGCCGCTTCACCATCGATCCCGGCGAGGCCGTGCGGGTCATCGCCGAGCTCTGCGCGAGCGGGGAGGCCCGGGCGCTCCTCTCGGGCGACGAGCGCAAGTTCTCCGAGCGGCTGTCGCAGAGCGTCCCCGCGGTGCTGCTCGCGTTCACCGAGCGGATCTGAGGCACCGGCGGCGCGCGCTCCGCTCACAGCGTGATCCGACCGCGCGCGCAGCCGGGTTCGGTACGCTCGATCAGATGCGACGCAGAGCCCTCCCGATCGCGCTCGCCGGCGCCCTCGCCGCCGCGGTGCTGACCCTGGTCGCCGCCTGCGCCGGCCCGTCGCCCTCTGCTCCGGCGGCGTCCCCCAGCGCCGCGGCCACCGCGACGCCGTCCGCGACGCCCGACCCTTTCCCGCGCGAGCCGCTCACCGCGAGCACCCGCTACGTCGCCCTCGGCGACTCGTTCGCGGCCGGGATGGGCGGCGGCGACGAGACGGGCAAGTGCCGCTCGAGCGCGGCGAGCTACCCGGCGGTCTTCACCGGCGAGTCCGGCATCCACCTCGTCACCAACGCGGCCTGCTCCGGGGCCACCACCTCCGACCTCCTGCGCAAGCAGCTGATCGCACTCGACGACCGCACCGACCTCGTCACCGTCAGCATCGGCGGCAACGATCTCGGGGTCGCCGCCATCGCCGCGGACTGCGCGGCGGGCAAGGCGGCGTCGTGCCGCAGCCAGCTGACGTCGGCCCTCTCCCTCCTCAACGTGCTGCCCGAGCGCCTCGCGACCGTCTACGACGCCATCCTGCAGGCGGCGCCGAACGCGCGCGTCGTGGTGACGGGGTACGCGCTGATGTACGACGCGTCGAACCCGGAGGCCAAGGACTTCGGGATGGCTGCGGCGATCAACGCCGCGACCATCGGCCTCAACCAGGTGATCGACGACGCCGTGGACGCCGAGCGGGCGAAGGGAGCGCCGATGACGTTCGTCGGCGTCGACTTCGCCGGTCACGCCATCGGCGACGCCGACCCGTGGGTGCACACGAGCGGGGTCGACGCGTTCCACCCGACGGCCGACGGCTACGCCGAGTACGCCCGGCAGCTCGTGCGGCGCCTCGGCACCGCCGGCTGACGGCCGCCCCGCCGGACCCTAGGAGGCCGCCGCCCTGGTGTGCTCGCGCGCGAAGCCGAGCGTCTCGCGCAGCAGCTCCAGGCGTTCCTCGCGGGAGCGCGCCCGCCGCGTGTTCACCTCGGCGACGACCGAGCCGGACCACCCGGTCGCACCGAGCAGGCGGAGCACGTCCGCGACGGGCTGGGTGCCGCGCCCCGGCACGAGGTGCTCGTCGAAGACGCGGGACTCGTCGAGCGCGCCGGAGCCGTCGCACAGGTGCACGTGGCGGAGGCGCCCGCCGAGCTCCTCCGCGAGTTCCAGGCCGTCGAGACCGCTGAGGGCCGCGTGCGAGAAATCCA
Source organism: Actinomycetes bacterium (assembly GCA_023390155.1). Lineage (GTDB taxonomy): Bacteria > Actinomycetota > Actinomycetes > Actinomycetales > Microbacteriaceae > Leifsonia. The sequence goes on from JAEWDJ010000115.1 coordinate 3,104, forward strand.
GCGTCACGGCGTCGCAGTCCATCGGCAGCGGGTTCCAGCCGGGGGAGTAGGCGGCCATCGAGCGCCCGGCGACCTTCCACGGGAACATGTTCTCGACCGCGACGGCGACTCCTGTCTCGGAGGCCGTCGACCGCACGATGTCGAGGAAGTCGTGGGCGTAGTCCGCCTGCCAGCGGAACGGCGGATGGACCACCACGGTGTCGGCGCCGAGGTCGGCCGCCAGGGCCGCCGACCGCTCGAGCTTCACCCGCGGGTCGCGGCCCCAGACGAAATGGGTGAGCAGGAGCACCGGGGCGTGGACGCTGAGCACGGGCATCCCGTAGCGCTCCGCGAGCGCTCGGATGGGCGCTGCGGACTGGGTGGTCTCGTCGCGCGTCACCATCACCTCGACGCCGTCGAAACCCAGCTCGGCGGCGGTGCGGAAGGCCTCCTCGAGACCGAGCGGGTAGACGCAGGTCGTGCCCATGCCGATACGCATCACAGCCGCACTGTAGTCCCGGGCGCTGAACGCCGCATGACCTCGAACCGAACGACGACCGCCACGTCAAGGCCCCGGCCGGGCCGGAGGCACGCTGGTACTGTGGCGGGGAGCCACCCGCCGACCGAGGGAGAGGATCCACCATCTCAGCGAACTCCGCCACCGCGTCAGGGACCGACACCTACGAGTTGGTCATCGTCTCGAACCGTCTCCCGGTCGACCGGGTGGTCGACGACGCGGGCGAGGCGAGCTGGCGTCCGTCACCGGGCGGGCTCGTGGCGGCCCTCGAGCCCGTGATGCGCTCGCAGGACGGCGTGTGGATCGGCTGGGCCGGCGTCTCCGGCGAAGAGATCGACCCGTTCGAGGCGGACGGCATCAACATCCACCCCGTGCCGCTCAGCGAACAGGACCTCCAGGAGTACTACGAGGGCTTCTCCAACGACACGCTCTGGCCGCTGTACCACGACGTCATCGCGCAGCCGAGCTACCACCGGGAGTGGTGGGAGACCTACGTGAAGGTCAACCGGCGCTTCGCCGACGCGGCCGCCTCCGTCGCCTCGCACGGAGCCGTCGTCTGGGTGCACGACTACCAGCTGCAGCTGGTGCCGGCGATGCTCCGGGAGACCCGGCCCGACCTGGTCATCGGCTTCTTCAACCACATCCCCTTCCCGCCCTACGGCATCTACTCCCAGCTGCCGTGGCGCCGCCAGATCATCGACGGCCTGCTCGGCGCCGACGTCATCGGCTTCCAGCGCGTGGCCGACGCGGGCAACTTCTCGCGTGCGGTGCGGCGGCTGAAGGGCTACGAGACCCGCGGCCCGATCATCGAGGTGCCGATCGACAGCGACGACCCCGAGGCCGGGTCGCACCGCCACGTGACCACCAACCGGCACGGCGGGCTCGTGCGCACCGTGCTGGCGCGCGCGTTCCCGATCTCGATCGACGCCGACAAATACCAGGAGCTCGCCCGCCGCCCCGACATCCAGCAGCGCGCGCGGGAGATCCGCGAGGAGCTCGGCAACCCCGCCACGATCATGCTCGGCGTCGACCGGCTGGACTACACCAAGGGCATCGGCCACCGGCTGAAGGCCTTCGGCGAGCTGCTGCGCGACGGCGACCTCTCCGTCGAGGACGTCACCCTGGTGCAGGTCGCCAGCCCGAGCCGCGAGCGGGTCGAGACCTACCGGCAGCTGCGCGACGAGATCGAGCTCACCGTGGGCCGCATCAACGGCGACTACGCGACCCTCGGCCACAACGCCGTGGCGTACCTCCACCACGGCTACCCCCGCGAGGAGATGGTCGCCCTCTACCTCGCCGCCGACGTGATGCTCGTGACGGCGCTGCGCGACGGCATGAACCTCGTCGCGAAGGAGTACGTGGCGACCCGCGTCGACGACGACGGGGTGCTCGTGCTGAGCGAGTTCGCCGGGGCCTCGGACGAGCTGCGCCAGGCGCTCCTGATCAACCCGCATGACATCGAGGGGCTGAAGGAGACCATCCTCCAGGCCGTGGCGATGCCCCGACGCGACCGCACGCGCCGGATGCGCGCGTTGCGCAAGAAGGTGCTCACCAACGACGTCGCGCGGTGGTCCGCCTCCTTCCTCGACGCGCTCACCCGCGCCGCGCACGGCGACCACCCGCTGCAGAACCCGCCGGTGAACCGGCGCTGAGCGCCCGCTCCGTCCCCGCCGCCCGTACAACAGGAACGACCGCATGACCGAGACCCCCGCCGCCCCCTCCGACCAGGCCGTCGCCCTCGCGGGCGCCGTGCGCCGCCTCGCCGAGGCGGACCGCCTCCTGCTGGCCCTCGACTTCGACGGCACCCTCGCGCCGTTCGTCGACGTGCCGCGCGGGGCCCGTGCGCTGCCCGAGTCGAAGGCCGCGCTCGACCGGCTCGAGAAGCTGCCGCGCACCTGGGTCGCCTACGTCTCGGGCCGGCCGCTCGAGAGCCTGGAGACCGTGACGGAGGCCGACGAGGACGCACTCCTCATCGGCTCGCACGGCGTGGAGATCCGGTTCGGCCGCGACGGCGTCTCGCTCGATCTCAGCGAGGCCGAGCGCGACACGCTCGCCCGCCTCGGGGAGGCGCTCGGCGCGCTTGTCGACTCGGTGCCCGGCACCAAGCTCGAGGTGAAGCCGGTCGGCTTCGGCGTGCACTACCGCACGGTGGAGGGCGACCGCGGCCCCGAGGTGGTCGCCCGCGCGTACGAGGCCGCCGGAGCGGTGAGCGACGCGCTCACAGTGCGCGACGGCAAGGACATCATCGAGTTCTCGGTGCGCGAGGCGCACAAGGGCGACGGGGTCCAGCGCCTGCGCGAGTACACCGGCGCGACCGCGGTGCTGTTCGCGGGCGACGACGTCACCGACGAGGACGCGCTGCGCGTGCTCGACCCGGCGTCCGGGGACGTCGGCATCAAGGTCGGCCCGGGGGAGACGGCGGCGCAGTACCGGGTGGCGGACGAGCGGGCGATCGCGACCCTGCTGACACTGCTCGCGGAGGCGCGCGCGGCATCCACAGCCTGACGCTCGGAGGGCGCTCTCCACCGATCGCGGACGCATGGTCCGAGCGGCATCCGAGACGTCCTAGAGTTGTCACATGCCAGAGATCGATTGGAAGCCGCGCTCGCGCGTCGTCACCGACGGAATCGAAGCCACGACGAGCCGGGGCATGCTCCGCGCCGTCGGAATGGGCGACGCAGACTGGGAGAAGCCGCAGATCGGCATCGCCAGCTCCTGGAACGAGATCACCCCCTGCAACCTCTCGCTCGACCGGCTCGCGCAGGGCGCCAAGGAGGGCGTCCACTCGGGCGGCGGCTACCCGCTGCAGTTCGGCACCATCTCCGTCTCCGACGGCATCTCGATGGGCCACGAGGGCATGCACTTCTCGCTCGTCTCGCGCGAGGTCATCGCCGACTCCGTCGAGACCGTCATGATGGCCGAGCGCCTCGACGGCACCGTGCTCCTCGCCGGCTGCGACAAGTCGCTGCCCGGCATGCTGATGGCAGCGGCCCGGCTCGATCTCTCGGCCGTGTTCCTCTACGCCGGCTCGATCGCCCCCGGCTGGGTCAAGCTCTCCGACGGCACCGAGAAGGACGTCACGATCATCGACTCCTTCGAGGCCGTCGGCGCCTGCAAGGCGGGCAAGATGAGCGAGGAGGACCTCAAGCGCATCGAGTGCGCCATCGCTCCGGGCGAGGGCGCCTGCGGCGGCATGTACACCGCCAACACCATGGCGTCCGTCGCCGAGGCGCTGGGCATGAGCCTCCCGGGTTCCGCGGCGCCGCCCTCGGCCCACCGCCCCCCCGACTATTTCGCGCACCCCACGGGCGAGGCCGTGGTCAACCTCCAGAAGCTCGGCATCACCGCCCGCGACATCCACACCAACAAGGCGTTCGAGAACGCCATCGCGGTGGCGATGGCGTTCGGCGGCTCGACCAACGTGGTCCTCCACCTCCTCGCGATCGCCCGCGAGGCCGAGGTCGACCTCACCATCGACGACTTCAACCGCATCGGCGACAAGGTCCCGCACATCGGCGACCTCAAGCCCTTCGGCAAGTACGTGATGAACGACGTGGACCGCCACGGCGGCGTCCCGGTCGTCATGAAGGCCCTCCTCGACGCCGGCCTGCTGCACGGCGACTGCCTCACCGTGACCGGCCAGACGGTCGCGGAGAACCTCGCCGAGATCAACCCGCCCGCCCCGGACGGCGAGGTCATGCGCACGCTCGACAACCCGATCCACGCCACCGGCGGCCTCACGATCCTCAAGGGCTCGCTCGCCCCCGAGGGGGCCGTCGTGAAGACCGCGGGCTTCGACGCCCAGATCTTCGAGGGCCCCGCCCGCGTGTTCGAGCGCGAGCGCGCCGCCATGGACGCGCTCACCGAGGGCCGGATCAACGCCGGCGACGTGGTCGTCATCCGCTACGAGGGCCCGAAGGGCGGCCCCGGCATGCGCGAGATGCTCGCCATCACCGCCGCCATCAAGGGCGCGGGCCTCGGCAAGGATGTACTACTATTGACGGACGGACGATTCTCAGGCGGCACAACCGGCCTGTGCATCGGCCACATAGCACCCGAAGCGGTGGACGCAGGTCCCATCGCCTTCGTGCGCGATGGTGATCTGATACGGGTCGATATCGCGGCTCGCTCCCTCGACCTACTTGTCGACGAGGCAGAGCTGACCGCCCGCCGTGACGGCTGGGCGCCCCTTCCTCCGCGCTATACCCGTGGCGTTCTCGCGAAGTACTCCAAGCTCGTACGCTCCGCCGCCGAAGGCGCGGTCACGGGCTAGTCCTCCGCCTCTCCAGCAGTTCAACCGTTTCGTACGTAAGGGACCGATAAAGGCATGTCCTCGGATGCAACCCCCAACACCGTGTTGCCCTCCGCGACGCCGGGCAAGGCGTCGCCCGAACAACTGACCGGCTCGCAGTCGGTCGTCCGCACCCTCGAGCTCCTCGGCGTCACCGACGTCTTCGGGCTCCCGGGCGGCGCGATCCTGCCGATCTACGACGCGATCGTGGACTCGGCCAAGATCCGCCACATCCTCGTCCGCCACGAGCAGGGCGGCGGCCACGCCGCCGAGGGCTACGCGGCGGCCTCCAACCGGGTCGGCGTCGCCATGGCGACCTCCGGGCCCGGAGCCACCAACCTCGTCACCGCGATCATGGACGCGCACATGGACTCCGTCCCCGTCGTGTTCATCACCGGCCAGGTGTTCTCCACCCTCATGGGCACGGATGCCTTCCAGGAGGCCGACATCGTCGGCATCACCATGCCGATCACCAAGCACTCCTTCCTGGTGAAGCGCGTGGAGGACATCCCGGCGACCATCGCCGCGGCCTACCACATCGCCGGCACCGGCCGTCCGGGCCCCGTGCTCGTGGACATCACGAAGGACGCGCAGCAGAACACCGCGCCGTTCGTGTGGCCGCCCAAGGTCGACCTGCCCGGCTACCGGCCGATCACCAAGGCGCACGGCAAGCAGATCCTCGCCGCGGCCCAGCTGCTCGTCGAGAGCAAGAAGCCGGTGCTGTACGTCGGCGGCGGCGTCATCCGCTCGCGCGCCTCGCAGGAGCTGCTGGAGCTGGCCGAGGCGATCGGCGCGCCGGTCGTCACCACGCTGATGGCGCGCGGCGCGTTCCCGGACACCCATGAGCAGCACCTCGGCATGCCGGGCATGCACGGCACGGTCCCGGCCGTGCTCGCGCTCCAGGAGTCCGACCTCATCGTGTCCCTCGGCGCGCGGTTCGACGACCGCGTGACCGGCAACACCTCCCTGTTCGCGCCCCACGCGAAGATCGTGCACGTCGACGTCGACCCTGCCGAGATCTCCAAGATCCGCATCGCCGACGTCCCCATCGTCGGCGATGCCAAGGACGTCATCGTCGATCTGACCGCCGCGTTCCAGGACGCGTCCGCGAAGAACGGAAAGCCCGACCTCGTCGAGTGGTGGACCTACCTGAACGGGCTCCGCGAGGAGTTCCCGCTCGGGTACACCCCGACGAGCGACGGCCTGCTCGCACCGCAGCACGTGATCCAGCGGATCGGCGAGCTGACCGGCCCGGAGGCGATCTACACCGCCGGCGTCGGCCAGCACCAGATGTGGGCCGCGCAGTTCATCAAGTACGAGCGACCGAACTCGTGGCTCAACTCCGGCGGCGCCGGCACGATGGGCTACTCGGTCCCCGCCGCGATGGGCGCCAAGGTGGCCCAGCCCGACCGCGTCGTGTGGGCGATCGACGGCGACGGCTGCTTCCAGATGACGAATCAGGAGCTCGCCACCGCCACGCTCAACGACATCCCGATCAAGGTCGCGATCATCAACAACTCGTCGCTCGGCATGGTGCGGCAGTGGCAGACGCTGTTCTACGACGGCCGCTACTCGAACACCGACCTGAACACGGGCCACGACACCGTCCGCGTCCCCGACTTCGTGAAGCTGGCGGAGGCGTACGGCGCCCTCGGCATCCGCGTCACCAAGGAGGAGGAGGTCGACGCCGCCATCAAGCTCGCCCTCGAGACCAACGACCGCCCGGTCGTGATCGACTTCGTGGTGAGCGCCGATGCCATGGTCTGGCCGATGGTGCCGCAGGGCGTCAGCAACAGCTACGTCCAGTACGCCCGCGACCACAGCCCCGCCTTCGGAGAGGAGTGACCATGAGCAGCCACGTTCTGAGCCTCCTCGTGGAGGACAAGCCGGGTCTGCTGACCCGCGTCGCCGGCCTGTTCGCACGCCGCGGCTTCAACATCCACTCGCTCGCGGTGGGCACCAGCGAGGTCGAGGGCCTCTCGCGCATCACCGTCGTGGTGGACGTCGAGGACCTCCCGCTCGAGCAGGTGACCAAGCAGCTCAACAAGCTCATCAACGTCATCAAGATCGTCGAGCTCGACCCGGCGCAGTCGGTGCAGCGAGAGCACCTGCTCATCAAGGTGCGCGTCGACAACTCCACGCGCTCGCAGGTGCTGGAGGCGGTCAACCTCTTCCGCGCCCGCGTCGTCGACGTGGCCACGGACGCGCTCGTGATCGAGGTCACGGGCGACTCCGGCAAGACCCAGGCGCTGCTCAAGGTGCTCGAGCCCTACGGGATCAAGGAGATGGCGCAGTCCGGCCTTCTCGCGATCGGCCGCGGCTCGAAGTCGATCACCGAGCGCGTCTTCAAGAACTGACCTTTCAGAACCACACGATAAGGAGAATCCACCAGTGGCTGAGATCTATTACGACAACGACGCCGACCTCTCGATCATCCAGGGCAAGAAGGTCGCCGTCATCGGCTACGGCTCGCAGGGCCACGCGCACGCGCAGAACCTCCGCGACTCGGGCGTCGAGGTCGTCATCGGCCTGAAGGACGGCTCGAAGTCGAAGCCGAAGGCCGAGGAGGCGGGCTTCCGCGTCCTGAGCGCCGCCGACGCCGCCAAGTGGGCCGACGTCGTCGTCATCCTCGCTCCGGACCAGGTGCAGCGCCACCTCTACGCCGACGACATCCAGCCGAACCTCGAAGAGGGCAACGCGCTCGTCTTCGGTCACGGCTTCAACATCCGCTTCGGCTACATCGAGGCCCCCGAGGGCGTCGACGTCATCATGGTCGCCCCGAAGGGCCCGGGTCACACCGTGCGCCGTGAGTACGAGGCCGGCCGCGGCGTGCCCGTGATCGTCGCCGTCGAGAAGGACGCGACCGGCAACGCCTGGCCGCTGGTCCTGAGCTACGCCAAGGGCATCGGCGGCCTCCGCGCCGGCGGCATCAAGACCACCTTCACCGAGGAGACCGAGACCGACCTGTTCGGCGAGCAGGCCGTCCTCTGCGGTGGCGTGTCGCAGCTCGTCCAGTACGGCTTCGAGACCCTGACCGAGGCCGGCTACCAGCCGCAGGTGGCCTACTTCGAGGTGCTGCACGAGCTCAAGCTCATCGTGGACCTGATGTGGGAGGGCGGCATCGCCAAGCAGCGCTGGAGCGTCTCCGACACGGCCGAGTACGGCGACTACGTCTCGGGCCCGCGCGTCATCGACCCGCACGTGAAGGAGAACATGCAGGAGGTCCTCAAGGACATCCAGACCGGTGCCTTCGCCGAGCGCTTCATCGCTGACCAGGACGCGGGCGCGCCGGAGTTCCTCGCGCTGCGCAAGAAGGGCGAGCAGCACCCCATCGAGGCGACCGGCCGCGAGCTGCGCAAGCTCTTCGCCTGGAACGCGTCGAACGACGACGACTACGTGGACGGCGAGGTCGCGCGCTGATCGCAGCGCGCTGACGGTGCCGTCCGACGGCACGCTAGCCTGAGGGGTGGC
>JAEWDJ010000167.1 GCA_023390155.1 Actinomycetes bacterium
GTGCACGACCCGGACGGCATCGACCTCGACCTGCTCCGCCAGATCAAGGAGGTCGAGCGCGGCCGCCTCAGCGCCTACGCGGCCCGCCGCGGCGGGCGCGCCGAGTACCACCCGAACGGCGACATCTGGGCGCTCGCGGCGGCCACGAGGGTCGACGTCGCGATGCCGTGCGCCACGCAGAACGAGCTGGACGCCACCGCCGCCGCCACTCTGGCGGCGAACGGCGTGGCCGCGGTCGTCGAGGGCGCCAACATGCCGTGCACCCCGGACGCCGTGCAGGTGCTCCAGACCGCGGGCGTGCTGTTCGCGCCAGGCAAGGCCGCCAACGCGGGCGGCGTCGCGACCTCCGCTCTCGAGATGCAGCAGAACGCCTCCCGCGACGCCTGGACCTTCGAGTACGCGGAGCAGCGCCTCGCCGAGATCATGCGCAACATCCACGACCGCTGCGCCGAGACCGCCGAGGAGTACGGCGAGCCGGGCGACTACGTGCTGGGCGCGAACATCGCCGGGTTCGTGCGGGTCGCGGACGCGATGCTCGCGCTCGGCGTCATCTAACCCGCGCCCCCAGGCGCTCGGGCGGCTCGGTCGGCTAGTGCCGGCCGAGCCGTTTGCGCAGGTACTCGATGCGGGACTGCAGCTGCGACACGCTCGCCTGGGCGACCGCCGGGCCGCCGCACACGCGACGCAGCTCGGCGTGGATGAGCCCGTGCGGCTCCCCGGAGTTCTTGGAGTACAGCCCGACCAGGCTGTTCAGGAGCTGCCGCTGCTCCTTCAGCGTGCGGTGCAGCGGTGCGGGCGGGTGGCCCTCGGCCGCGGCCGGGCGGGAGGACGACCGCCTGGCCTGACGCTGCTGGCGCTGGAGCAGCAGCTCATGCACCTGCTCCGGCTCCAGGATGCCGGGGAGGCCGATGAAGTCGTGCTCCTCGTCCGTGCCGGGGACGGCGTAGCTGCCGAACTCGCGGCCGTCGAAGACGACCCGGTCGAAGTTCGCCTCCGACCCGAGCGCCTCGAACGCGAACTCCTCGGTGAGCGCCTCGGAGGCCCGCTCCTCGCGGTTCGCGTCGGCGACCATCGCGTCCTCGGGGTTCCAGAGGTCGCCCTCCCCGCCCTCCTCGCTCGGCCGGTCGAGCGCGTGATCCCGCTCCAGCTCCAGCGCGCTGGCCAGCGCCATCAGGGCGGGGACGTTCGGCAGGAACACCGACGCGGTCTCGCCGCGGCGCCGTGCCCGCACGAAGCGGCCGATCGCCTGGGCGAAGAACAGCGGCGTGGAGGCGCTCGTCGCGTAGACGCCGACCGCGAGCCGCGGAACGTCGACGCCCTCCGACACCATCCGCACGGCGACCATCCACCGCGAGGTCCCCTTCGAGAACTCCTCGATCCGGTCGCTCGCCTCCTTCTCGTCGGAGAGCACGACCGTGACCGGCTCGCCGGTCAGCTGGTGCAGGATGTCGGCGTAGGCGCGCGCTGCGTAGTGGTCCGTCGCGATGACCAGACCGCCCGCGTCCGGGATGGCGCCCCGCACCTCGGTGAGACGGCGGTCGGCCGCGCTCAGCACCGCGGGGATCCATTCGCCGCGCGGGTCGAGCGCGGTGCGCCACGCCTGCGAGGTGATGTCCTTCGTGTTGCCCTCGCCGAGCCGGGCCTCCATCTCGTCGCCGGTCTTGGTGCGCCAGCGCATGTGCCCGGCGTAGACCATGAAGATCACCGGTCGCACGACGCCGTCTTCGAGGGCGCGGCCGTAGCCGTAGTTGTAGTCGGTGAGCGAGGTGCGGATCCCCTGCTTGTCGGGCAGGTAGGTCACGAACGGGATGGGCGCCGTGTCGGAGCGGAACGGCGTTCCCGTCAGCGACAGGCGCCGGGTCGCCCGCTCGAAGGCGTCCCGGATGCCGTCGCCCCAGCTGAGCGCGTCGCCGCCGTGGTGCACCTCGTCGAGGATGACGAGTGTGCGGTTGGCCTCCGTGATGTCCTTGTGGAGGCTCGGGCGCATGGCGACCTGGGCGTAGGTGACCGCGACGCCCTTGTAGTGCCGGGCGTAGCGGCCGTCGGAGTTCTTGAAGTCGGGGTCGAGGTTGAGCCCGACACGGGAGGCGGCCTCCGCCCACTGGCGCTTCAGATGCTCGGTGGGCGCGACGACGGTGACGCGTTCGACGACGCGGCGCGACAGGAGCTCGGTCGCCAGCCGCAGCGCGAAGGTGGTCTTGCCGGCGCCGGGGGTCGCCGCCGCGAGGAAGTCGCGCGGCTCGGTGCGGAAGTAGGCGTCGAGCGCCTCGGCCTGCCAGGCCCGCAGCTTTCCGGCGGTGCCCCAGGCGGCCCGCTCGGGGAACGAGGGCGAGAGGTGCTCGGCGGCGAAACTGCCGGCGTGCGCGCCCGACCCGAGACCGTCGGATCCAAGACCGTCGGATCCGAGACCGTCGGATCCGGGTGCGCCCGAGCCCTCGGCGCCCGAGTCGGCGCCCGGCTCGAATCCGGGGAGGGGTGCAGCTGTCGTTTCCACTTGGATCAAATCTACCGGCTCCATCCGACATCCGCCCGGCGCCTTCCTCCTCCGGTTCCGGTCGGACCGTCCGACGGAGGCAGAATGGAGGCATGGTCGAAGCGCAGCATCCCTGGTCCCGCTATGTCGCCCTGGGCGACTCCTTCACGGAGGGCATCGGGGACCCCGAGCCGGCGAGCCCGGGCGGCCACCGCGGCTGGGCGGACCGGGTCGCCGAGGTGCTGAGCAGTCAGACGGACGACTTCGCCTACGCCAACCTCGCGGTGCGCGGCAAGCTCATCAAGCAGATCCTGGACGAGCAGGTGGAGCCCGCGCTCGCGCTGCGGCCCGACCTCATCACGATCTCTGCGGGCGGCAACGACGTCATCCGGCCGGGCACCGATCCCGATCAGATCGCCGCCCTCTTCGACCAGGCGGTCGGGCGGCTCAGCCGGGACGGCGCGACGATCGTCGTCTTCACCGGCGTCGACGTCGGCTTCTCGCCGGTGTTCCGCGGCATCCGCGGCAAGGTCGCGATCTACAACGAGAACGTGCGCGCCGTGGCCGCCAAGTACGACTGCATAGTGGCCGACCAGTGGGCGCTCACCGAGATCCAGGATCAGCGGATGTGGGCGCCCGACCGCCTTCACCTCGCACCGCTCGGCCACCACACGGTCGCCCGGATGGTGCTGGCCGCGCTCAACGTCGACAACGACCTCCAGCCCCTCGAGCCGGAGCCCCTCCCCGCTCGCACGTGGCGGCAGGCGCGCTCGGAGGATCTGTCCTGGGCGCGCGAGTACCTCGTGCCGTGGGTGGTGCGCCGCATCCGCCACCAGTCGTCCGGCGACCACGTGCTGCCGAAGCGACCGGATGCCGGGCCGTTCGTGGTGCGCGCCGAGGACTGAGGGCGCCCCGGCCTCAGACCCCGAGGCCGCCCGGGTGCGCGAGGCGCCAGCCGAAGCCGGGATCCGGTATGTCCTTGGCGAGCGCGAGCTCCGCCGTCTGCGTCTTCCCGTTCGAGCGGAACGTCACCCTGCCGACGACATCCCCCGCGAAGCCCGACTGCACCGGTCGGGTCTCCAGCGTCACCTCGATCGGCTGGTCGGACCAGACCACGAACGTCGTGGCGGTGGTGGCGACCAGGTCGGAGGCGGCCTTCCAGGGCGTCGCGTAGGACCCGAAGACCTGTCCCTTCGTCGAGGCGGAGACCTCGTGGAAGCCCGCCTTCACGCTGGTGAGGAGGGACTTCACGCCCGCCCAGAGGTCGTCGTGGGTGGGCGCGCCGAGCACGACGCCCAGCACCCGTACCTTCGACTTGCCGACCTGGACCTCGGCGGAGAAGAGGAGGCAGTTGCCGGCCTCGTCCGTGTTGCCGGTCTTCAGTCCGTCGATGCCCTCCCAGCCGAGGAGCGTGTTGGTGTTGTCCTGCGCGCCGGCGCCCGGGAGCGTGGCCGTCTTCTGCGACACGATCGACGACAGCGCCGGCGAGTCGAGCACGAGCTTCCCGAGGCCCAGCAGGTCCTTCGTGGTGCTCACGTTGCCCGGGTCGAGTCCGTCGGCGCTGACGATCTTCGTGCCGGTGAAACCCTTCGCCGCCAGCCACTTGTTCGCCGCGTCGACGTAGGCGGACTGCGAACCGTAGGCCCAGACGGTGAGCGAGATCGCGTAGTTGTTGGCCGAGGGCAGGAGCATCGCGGTGAGCGCCTCCTTCTCGGTCAGCGAGGTGCCCGCCTGCACGGGTGCCCACGAGCCGCCCTCGGCGATCACCTCGTTCCAGATGTCGACGTCCTTCTGCGTGAACGAGATCGACGGCCCCTGCTCGTCGCCGGTGAGCGGCTTGGCGTCGAGCACCACGAGCGCGGTCACGACCTTCGTCACGCTGGCGATCGGCACACTCGCGTCGCTGCCGTGATACTCGGTCGCGCCGTCGTAGTCCGGCGCGGTCACCGCCGACGAGCCGTACCCGGGCCACGCGAGCTGGGCGGCCGGCTGGGTGATCGACTTCGCGTGCGTGACGACCGCGGCGGTCGCCGGCACGGGCGTCAGCAGCGAGCCGACGACGTACAGGAAGGCGAGCAGGAGCGTCCCGCCGATCCCGAAGACGACGAACCGGCGCCGCCGGTACACGGAGCGGGACGGACGGCGCGACGGATCGACGGGGACTTGCGGGGACACCCTCGAATTGTATGCAGCGCTACGCAGGGATCCGCTGAGAACGCGCCCGCAGCGCCCACAGCGCGACCGCGCTCGCCGAGGCGACGTTGAGCGAGTCGACGCCGTGCAGCATCGGGATGGTGACGACCGTGTCGGCCGCCGCCAGTGCCCGTCGGCTCAGCCCGTCGCCCTCCGACCCCAGCACCATCGCGACCCGCTCCGGCGGCGCGGCGGCGTACTCGTCGAGGGACACGGCGTCGTCCGCCAGCGCGAGCGCGGCGATGTCGAAGCCGGCGTCGTGCAGTATCCCGGCGGCCTCGTCCCACTCGGGGATGCGCGTCCACGGCACCTGCAGCACGGTCCCCATGCTGACCCGCACGCTCCGCCGGTAGAGGGGGTCGGCACAGCGGGGGCTGACGAGCACCGCGTCCGCGCCGAGGCCGGCGACGGAGCGGAAGATCGCCCCGACGTTCGTGTGGTCGACGATGTCCTCCAGCACCACGACGCGGCGGGCGTCGCGGAGCAGGTCGCGGGGATCGGGCAGCACGGGCCGGTGCATCGCCGCCAGTGCGCCGCGGTGCAGGTGGTACCCGGTGAGCTGCTCGAGCACCGCGGCATCGCCGACGAAGACGGGCACGTCGGGGAACCCGGCGAGCAGCGGCTCCACATCGGGCAGCCACTGCTCCTGGAGCAGCACCGACCGCGGGCGGTGCCCGGCCGCCAGGGCCCGCGTGATGACCTTGGTCGACTCGGCGATGTAGAGGCCGCCCTCGGGCTCGCTCACCCTGCGCAAGGCGACATCGGTGAGGCGGGAGTAATCGGCGAGGCCGTCGACGCTCAGGTCGGCGATACGGTGGATCTGCACCCGTCCAGATTGCCAGCACCCGGAAACATTTCGGAAAACTGGGGTGTTTAGACTCAGGACGGGAACGACCGGGAGGTGCCTGTGGACACGCTGACGACGCAGCTGATGCCGGAGCTGGCGCACGGGATCGACGAGACGGTCGCCCTCCTGAGCGGTCGCCGCTTCGCCGTGCTCACCGGCGCCGGCGTCTCGACCGACTCGGGCATCCCCGACTACCGCGGCGAGGGTGCGCCGAAGCGCACGCCGATGACGTTCCAGCAGTTCCTCGCCGATGACCGGTTCCGCAAGCGCTACTGGGCCGGCAGCCACCTCGGCTACCGCCGGTTCGCCGCCGCCCGCCCGAACGACGGGCACCGCGCGCTGGCTCGCCTCGAGGCCGCCGGCGCGGCGAACGGCGTCATCACCCAGAACGTCGACGGTCTCCACAAGCAGGCCGGTTCGCAGCGCGTCGTCGACCTCCACGGCTCGATGGACCGCGTGCTCTGCCTGGTCTGCGGCCAGGTGTTCGCGCGCGAGGCGATCACCGCCCGCATCGACGCCGCAAACCCCTGGCTCGACACCGAGGGCGCGGTGGAGATCGCCCCGGACGGCGATGCGATCGTCGCCGACGTCGACGCCTTCGTCGTCCCCGACTGCACCGTGTGCGGCGGTCGCCTCAAGCCCGACGTGGTCTTCTTCGGCGAGTTCATCCCGGCCGAGAAGTACCGCGAGGCCAGCGCTCTGGTCCGCTCGGCGGACGCGCTCGTCATCGCCGGCTCGTCGCTGGTGGTGAACTCGGGCATCCGGCTGCTGGAGGAGGCCCGCCGCCGCAAGCTCCCCATCGTCATCGTCAACCGCGGCGAGACGAAGGGGGACCTGCGCGCGACCGTTAAGCTGAATGGCGGGACGACGGAGGCGCTCGTCGAGCTCTCCCGCCGGCTCGCGTAGCGCCCCGGCGCCGCGACCACGGCGCGTCCCGACCGAAAGGACGCGCGTGACCCTCATCTCCCTCGTTCGGCACGGCCAGACCGACTGGAACCTCGCCCGGCGCATCCAGGGCTCGAGCGACATCCCGCTGAACGACACGGGCCGCGCGCAGGCCGACGCCACCGGCCGTGCGCTCGCCGGGGGCCGGTTCGACGCGATCTATGCGAGCCCGCTGGGCCGCGCGTTCGAGACGGCGAGCATCATCGCCTCCCGCATCGGACTGGGCGAGCCCGCCCTGCTTCCCGCCATCGCCGAGCGCCACTACGGCGAGGCGGAGGGGCTGACCGGCGCCGAGATCCTCGAGCGCTGGCCCGAGGGCACCCCGGTGCCCGGGCGCGAGACGCGGGAGCAGGTCGTCGAGCGGGCGCTGCCGGCCCTGCTCGACCTGGGCGAGCGCCACGCGGGTGAGAGCGTCATCGTGGTGAGCCACGGCGGCGTGATCGGCTCATTGGTTCGGCACGTCACCGACCACGCCCTCCCCGGCCCCGGGGAGGTCATCCCGAACGGTTCGGTGCACCGCTTCGTCTACGACGACGGCGCCCTCGCGCTCGACCGCTTCAACCTCGGCCCGGAGGACCGCGACCTGCTCACCGCCTCCGTGATGTGAGGCACGGCCGGCGCCCGGAGGGCGGCGGCGTTTGGGTCCTCAGCGCTTGCGTCGCCCGCGCGAGCGCTCGGCGCGGGCGGCGGTCGCGGTCAGGACCGTGAGCAGGTGCTCGGCGGAGGCCTCCCAGGTGAACCGCGCGGCCTCCGTGCGGGAGGCGGCCGAGCGCGCGGCCCACACGCCGTCCTCCTCGAGGTGGCGCACGCGCTGCGCAAGCTGCTCGGCGGAGTCGGCCGGGAAGAACAGGGCCGCCGCTCCCCCGATCTCGCGGAAGATCGGGATGTCGCTGACGACCACCGGTGTCCCGAGGGTCATCGACTCCACCAGCGGGATGCCGAAGCCCTCGTCGCGGGAGGCCGTGACAAGCGCCGTCGCGGCCGCCAGGGTCTCGGCGTACTCCTCGTCGCTCGCGCCGTCGTGGAAGACCAACCGTGCGCCCGGGGCGATCGCGGCCAGCCGCTGCTTCTCGGCGTCGGACACACGGCTCATGAGGTGGAGCTCGTACTCGGGCAGGAGCGCAGCCGCGCGCACGAGCGTGTCGACGTTCTTGTAGGGCATGAATGACCCCATGTAGACGAGGCTCTTGGTCTCCGGAGCCGTGCGCGCGGCCCGCTCCTCCGAGATGGCCGGCATGTCGGCGGCGTTCGGCACGACATAGACCGGCCGCCGCGTGAGTCGGTGCTCGGCGATCAGCCCCTTCGTCGTCGACGACACGGTGACGACCGCGTCCGACCGGTTCAGCAGGAGCCGCTGCGGCCACCAGGCGAGGTGGTAGAGCCGCCAGAGGCCCCGCACGAAGGCCGGCAGATCGCGCGGCGGCGTCGGGTGGCGGTAGTAGATGAGGTCGTGCACGGTCAGGACCAGCCGGTAACGCCTCCCGAACCCGCCCATCGTCTGCATGGGCGTGAACACGACGTCGGGCTCGAGCCGATTGACCTGGCGGGCGACCCACGGCTCCCCGACGGCCGTCGGCGAGCCGATCAGCTCCCACGGCAGGTCCGGCAGCAGCTCAAGCTGGCGGTGGTCGCTGATCAGCATGGTGACGGCGTGCCGCTCGGCCAGCGCCGAGACCAGGCCGGCGGTGTAGCGGCTGATCCCGTCGTGCCGCCCGATGCGGGTGTACCGGCAGTCGAAGAGGATCTTCACGCCGACTCCTCGCTCAGGAAGCCGCGGATCGCGGCGGCGGCCTCGACGGGCTTCTCGTAGTGGATGAGGTGGCCGACCCCGGTGATCTCGACCAGGCGGGCGTCGGGGAAGACGGTGCGAAGGCGGCGCTCCGCCTCGATCGGCGTGATGTCGTCGTCCACCGCCGCTACGAGCAGCGTCGGCTCCGGGATGCGTGCGGCGTACTCGCTCACGTCGTGCGACACCGAGGCGCGGAACGCCTCCAGCACGACCCGGCGGTCGCTGAAGGCGGAGAAGTAGCGGTGGTGCTGGTCGTGGATCCACCGCCGGAGCGCCGGCCGCTTGGTCTTGGCCATCGCCTCGCTCATGACGCGCACGATGACGCGGTTGCGCAGCAGCGCGAAGCCGAGCCGCTCGGGGAGCACGGCCGCGAGCCAGTAGTAGAAGATCGCGAGCCGGGTGAGCAGCCCGCGCGGTCCCTTCAGAGCGGGCTGCCCGATGGGGTTCACCAGGATCACCGCGTCCGGGCGGAGCGCGTCCTGCGCCGAGCGCCCGGCCAGGGTCCCCGAGACGACGATCGACCCGAACGAGTGCCCGAGCAGCACCAGCCGCCCGCGCACGTCGAGCGAGGCGACGAAGGCGCGCAGCCAGCGGCCGTAGCCGTCGATGTCGTGGGCCGCCCCCACGAGCGGGGTCGACTCGCCGAAGCCGGGCAGATCGGGCGACACCATCCGCAGCCCGGGCAGCTGGGCCACCACCGGCTCCAGACCGTGGTGGTCGCCCCGGAAGCCGTGCACGACGACCACCGTGGTCGCCGCCTCGGGGTCGCCGTAGTCCCAGTACCGGGTGGTGCCGCCGAGCAGCTCGACCTCCTCACGACGCACGGGTATGCGACCGAGGGCGTCGGCGTATGGTGAGGCTGTGTTCCTCGTCGAGGTGGTCATCGCAGACAAGTCTAGGCAGGCCGCGAGCGCCCACTCGGTGAACGCTCCGGCAGGACTGGACAGCTCACCGCGTAGACCCCCTAGACTTCACTGGTTGTAACCGCTTGCATCGGCCCCCGCGCCAGAAGGAGAACCGTGAGTTTCACCGCGCCCATCACGCTGCCCGGACTCACCCTCGACCCCCAGTGGTACCGCCGCGCGGTGTTCTACGAGGTCATGGTCCGCTCGTTCGTCGACAGCAACGGAGACGGCTCCGGCGACCTCGCCGGCCTCACCTCCAAGCTCGACTACCTGCAGTGGCTCGGCATCGATGCGCTCTGGCTCCCGCCGTTCTTCATGTCGCCTCTGCGCGACGGCGGCTACGACGTCTCGGATTTCAAGGCGATCCTCCCCGAGTTCGGCACGATCGACGAGTTCCGCGACCTCGTCACCAAGGCGCACGAGCGCAACATGCGCATCATCATCGACCTCCCGATGAACCACACCTCCGACCAGCACGAGTGGTTCCAGCAGTCGCGCTCCGACCCCGAGGGCCCCTACGGCGACTTCTACGTGTGGAACGAGACGGACGACAAGTACCCGGACATCCGCATCATCTTCGTCGACACCGAGGACTCCAACTGGGCGTTCGACGAGGCCCGCCGGCAGTACTACTTCCACCGCTTCTTCTCGCACCAGCCCGACCTCAACTTCGAGAACCCGGCCGTGCACGACGCGATGTACGACATCGTCCGCTTCTGGCTCGACCTCGGCGTCGACGGGTTCCGCCTCGACGCCATCCCGTACCTCTACGAGTCCGACGAGGGCAACGGCGAGGGCGAGCCGCCGACGCACGAGTTCATCAAGAAGCTGCGCGAGATGGTCGACCGCGAGTACCCGGGCCGCATGATGATCGCGGAGGCCAACCAGTGGCCGCGCGAGGTCGCCGCGTTCTTCGGCACCGACGAGGAGCCGGAGTGCCACATGGCCTTCGACTTCCCCGTCATGCCGCGCATCTTCTACGCGCTGCGCTCCCAGCAGGCGACCGAGCTCGTCCGGGTGCTCTCCGAGACGACCGACACCCCCGACGGCGCCGCCTGGGGCGTCTTCCTCCGCAACCACGACGAGCTCACGCTCGAGATGGTCAGCGAGGAGTACCGCCAGGCGATGTACGGCTGGTACGCGTACGACCCGCGGATGCGCGCCAACATCGGCATCCGCCGTCGCCTCGCTCCCCTGCTCGACAACTCCCGTGCCGAGCTCGAGCTGGCCCACGCGCTGCTCTTCTCGCTGGCCGGCAGCCCCTTCCTCTATTACGGCGACGAGATCGGGATGGGCGACAACATCTGGCTGCCCGACCGCGACAGCTCGCGCACCCCGATGCAGTGGACGCCGGACCGCAACGGCGGCTTCTCCACCGCCGACCCGGGCAAGCTCTTCCTGCCCGTGGTGCAGTCCCTCGTGTACCACTACAACCAGGTCAACGTGGAGGCGCAGCTCGCGCAGTCGCGCTCCCTCCTCCACTGGGTGCGCAACGTCATCCACGTGCGCAAGGCCCACCCCGTCTTCGGCCTCGGCGACATGCGCGTGCTGCAGACCGACCACGAGTCGGTGCTCGCGTTCGTCCGGTCGTACGAGGGCAGCGGCACCCACTTCGGCGACCAGCCGGAGGATGTGCTCTGCGTGTTCTCGTTCGCGCACAACCCGATCTCCGTCACGCTCGAGGCGCCGGAATTCGCAGGCCGGACCCTGTACGACATGTTCGGCGGCGCGGAGTTCCCGACGGTGGCCGAGGACGGCCGCTTCACGCTCACCCTCGGCACGCAGAACTTCTACTGGCTGCACATCGAGCCGCGCCGCGACTGACGCCCACCGGGCCATGCCGCGGGTCGCCGCGCCACGCGGTGTGGCGACCCGGCGGTGTCGGCCGGTCGCCGTACTCTGAGGGCATGGGTTGGCACCACGAGCTCGGCGTCTTCGATCTGGAGACCACCGGAGTCGACGTGGAATCCGCCCGCATCGTCACCGCGCACGTGGGCCTCCTCGACGAGCGCGGCGAGGTCGTCCACGGGCGCTACTGGCTGCTCGATCCCGGGATGGAGATCCCTGCCGAGGCGACCGCCGTGCACGGCATCACCACCGAGATCGCCCGCTCCAAGGGGATGGCCGCGGCGCCCGGCGTCGCTGCCATCGTCGACCAGCTGCGCCGCCTCTTCGACCGCGGCATCCCCGTGGTCGCCTACAACGCCCCCTACGACTTCACCCTGCTCGACCGCGAGGCGCGCCGCCACGGCGTCGACCCGCTCGTCTCCCCCGGCCCCATCATCGACCCGCTCGTGATCGACCGGGCGGTCGACAAGTTCCGTCCCGGCAAGCGCACCCTGACCGTCGCCGCCGGCCACTACGGTGTCTCCCTCACCGACGCCCACGATGCCGGCGCCGACGCGATCGCTGCCGGCCGTGTCGCCCAGGCGATGGCGCTCCGTCACGCCGAGCACCTCTCCATCGAGGCCCACGAGCTCCACCTCAAGCAGATCGACTGGTGCAAGGAGCAGGCCGCCGACTTCCAGGAGTACATGCGCCGCGTCCGCGACCCCGAGTTCACGGCGTCGGGCGACTGGCCGCTCCGCTAGCCCCTCCAGGCTGGGGGTTCTCGCCGAACACCCTGGACGCTAGTGTCGTCGCCATGAGCGATTCCAACCTGAACCCTCAGCCTCTCCCGCCGCAGCAGCAGCCGCAGTACGCTGCCGCCCCGCCCGCACAGCCCGGCTACAACACGCTGGCGATCGTGGGCTTCATCCTCGCCTTCTTCGTCAACCTGGTCGGCGTGATCCTCGGCTTCGTCGCCCTATCGCAGATCAAGCGGACGGGTGAGCAGGGCCGCGGCCTCGCCATCGCCGCCATCATCATCGGCCTCGCCGAGATCGTGCTCGGCATCATCTTCGCGATCATCATCATCGCGTCCCTCGGCGTCGCGGCCGCCAACTACAACAACTACTGACCGAGGAGGCGTGCGCTGCACCCTCCCGCAGATGCGAAGAGGCCCCCGTCATCCGACGGGGGCCTCTGCACGAACCGCGGCTGTCGCCGCAGGGCTTACTTGCCGAAGTTCTTGTAGCGCGAGTTGAACTTCTCGACGCGACCGGCGGAGTCGAGGATGCGCTGCTTGCCGGTGTAGAACGGGTGCGACTCGGAGGAGATCTCGACGTCGATCACCGGGTAGGTGTTGCCGTCCTCCCACTCGATGGTCTTCTCGCTGGAGACGGTGGAGCGGGTGAGGAACGTCGCACCCGAGGCCAGGTCGCGGAAAACAACCGGAGCGTAGTCGGGGTGGATGCCAGTCTTCATCAGGACTTCCTTGTTGCGTTGGTTTCGAATCGGTCAGGCCCGCACTACAGACGCACGGGCGGGAAGCTCTCGGCCGCCACGAGGCAGATTGACTCGGGAGCCAGCTATCGAGTTTAGCAGATGACTCAGCTCGCGGTGGCCTGACGCGCCCGCGCCGTGTAGCGGCCGTCGGCTTCGACGAGCTCGACGTCGACCCCGAAGGTCTCGCTGAGGCTCTCGCTGGTGAGCACCTCGTCGATCGGGCCGTGCGCGGCGACCTCCCCGTTCTTGAGCAGGAGGGCGCGGTTGAAGCCGACCGGGATCTCCTCGACGTGGTGGGTGACCATCACGATGGCGGGCGACTTCGGGTCGCTCGCGTAGCCGCCGAGCAGCTGCACCAGCTCCTCACGGCCGCCCAGGTCGAGGCTGGCGGCGGGCTCGTCGAGGAGGAGGATCTCGGGGTCGGTCATCACCGAGCGGGCGATCTGGACGCGCTTCTGCTCGCCGTCGCTGAGGCTGCCGAAGGTGCGCTGCGCGAGGTGCTCGAGGTGCCACTCGGCGAGCACGCGGAGGGCGCGGCGCTCGTCGATCTCCTCGTAGAGCTCGTTCCACCGGCCGGTGACGGCGTAGGCGGCGGTCATGACGACGTCGAGCACGGTCTCGTTGCGCGGGATGCGGCGGGCGAGCGCGCTCGACGCGAAGCCGAGGAGCGGGCGGAGCTCGGCGAGGTCGCTCTGGCCGAGCTTCTCGCCCAGGACGACGGCCTCGCCCGAGGAGGGGTGCAGTGCCGCGGCGGCGATCTGCAGCAGCGTGGTCTTGCCGGCGCCGTTCGGGCCGAGCACGACCCAGCGCTCGTCCGGCTGAACGGTCCAGTCGACTCCCTGGAGGACGGGGTTGCCGTCCCGGATCACGGACACGTCTGAGAGCTGGAGAACGCTGCTGGCCATGCCGTCTAGCCTACCCACTGGCCGCGCGGTCGGAGGACCGTCACGCGCTCACCGAGCGGTAGATGTCGCGGGTGCGCTCGGCGATCGTGGCCCAGCTGAACGAGGTCTCCGCGCGCTCGCGCCCGGCCTCGCCCATGCGGGCGGCGCGCTCGGGGTCGCTCACGACCTCCGTCAGCGCCGCTGCGAGGTCGCGGACGAACCCCTCCGGGTCGGTGGGGGTCCCCGTCCCGTCCTGCAGCTGGTCGATCGGCACGAGTCGCCCGGTGACGCCGTCCACGATGACCTCCGGGATGCCGCCGGTGGCGGTGCCGACGACGGGCAGCCCGCACGCCATGGCCTCCAGGTTGACGATGCCCAGGGGCTCGTAGATGGACGGGCAGACGAAGACGGTCGAGGCGGTCAGCGCCACCCGCAGCTCCTCGTTGGTCAGGAGGCGGTCGATCCACACGACGCCGTCGCGCTCCTCCTGCAGCTCGGCCACGAGGCCGCTCACCTCGGCCAGGATCTCCGGCGTGTCCGGCGCGCCCGCGCACAGGACCACCTGCACGTCGGCCGGAAGCAGCCGCGCGGCGCGCAGGAGGTACGGGAGGCCCTTCTGGCGGGTGATGCGGCCGACGAAGACGACGGCGGGGCGGGTCGGGTCGATGCCGAGGGCGCGTGCGCGGTCGTCGTCGGCGATCGGGGTCCAGCGCTCGAGGTCGATGCCGTTGTAGACGACGGTGACGCGCTGCGGGTCGAGCGACGGGTAGGCGTTCAGGATGTCGCGGCGCATCCCCTCGCTCACGGCGATGACGGTGTCGGCCGCCTCGAACGCCGTCTTCTCGGCCCAGCTGGACACGCGGTAGCCGCCGCCGAGCTGCTCGGCCTTCCACGGTCGCAGCGGCTCCAGGCTGTGCGCCGTGACGACGTGCGGGACGTCGTGGAGGAGCTTCGCGAGGTGGCCGCCGGCGTTCGCGTACCAGGTGTGCGAGTGGACGACGTCCGCTCCCCCGCAGTCCTGCGCCATCTGCAGGTCGACGCCCAGCGTCGCGAGTGCGCCGTTGGCCTCCCGCAGCTCGGCCGGAACCCGGTAGCCGAACGTGTCCGGCTCGTCCCGCGGCTCGCCGAAGCACCGCACGACGACGTCGATGTCGGCGCGCAGGGCGCGCACGAGCTCGGTCACGTGCACTCCGGCGCCGCCGTAGATGTCCGGCGGGTACTCCCGGGTCAGAAGATCAACGCGCATGACCAGAACGCTAGTACAGCCCCCCACTTGCCTCTACTGTGGGGAGCATGGCAGCAGGCAGGAAGATCTTCGGCATCGTACTCGCGGGCGGGGAGGGCAAGAGGCTGATGCCGTTGACGGCCGACCGTGCCAAGCCCGCGGTCCCGTTCGGCGGGCAGTACCGACTCATCGACTTCGCCCTGTCGAACCTGATCAACTCCCAGCTGCGCCAGATGGTCGTCCTCACCCAGTACAAGTCGCACAGCCTCGACCGGCACGTCTCGCAGACCTGGCGCCTCGACGGGATGCTGAACTCCTACATCGCGTCCGTCCCGGCCCAGCAGCGGCTCGGCAAGCGCTGGTTCAGCGGCTCGGCCGACGCCATCCTCCAGAGCCTCAACCTGCTCAGGGA
>JAEWDJ010000226.1 GCA_023390155.1 Actinomycetes bacterium
GCCCACCGCTCCCCGCCCGCGCGTACCATCGCCCCATGCGCTCCCGTCACGACCGCGACCTCCACGCTGCCTCCTTCGACCGGGCCGCCGACGTCTACGACGCCGCGCGTCCCGACTACCCGGTGGAGGCCGTCGCGTGGCTCGCGGAGGGCGTCGAGGGGCCGGTCCTCGACCTGGGCGCCGGCACCGGCAAGCTGACGGCGTCGCTCGCGGCGATGGGGCTCCGCGTCACCGCCGTGGATCCGTCGGCCGAGATGCTGCGGGTGCTCGGGGAGCGCCTTCCGCGGGTCGAGGCCCTGCTCGGGAGTGCGGAGAGCATCCCGGTCGCGGACGCCTCCCAGCAGCTGGTGACGGCGGCGCAGGCGTGGCACTGGGTCGACGCCGAGCGGGCCGTGCCGGAGGTCGCCCGCGTCCTGCGGCCCGGTGGGCGGATCGGGCTCGTCTGGAACGACCGAGACGAACGCGTCGACTGGGTGCGGCGGCTGGGGGAGCTGATGGGTGCCGGCGACGCGCACTTCGGAGAGGACGAGGAGCCTGCCCTCGATGCGCCGTTCGGTCCGCTGGAGCGGCACGACGTGTCGTGGACGCAACGCCTCGACCTGGACGGGCTCCTCGACCTCGTGCGTTCGCGCAGCTACTTCATCACGAAGGACCCGGAGACGCAGGCGGCGGTCATCGCGTCCGTGCGCCGGCTCCACGCCGAGCATCCCGAGCTCGACGGGGCCGGGACGATCGAGCTGCCGTACGTCACGCGCTGCTACCGGGCGTCGCTCGCGAGCTGAGGCGAGGCCAGGGCCGGAGCGCGGCGCCCGGCCCGTAGAATGGTCGATCGTGGCTCTCACTATCGGTATCGTCGGACTCCCCAACGTGGGCAAGTCCACCCTGTTCAACGCGCTGACCAAGAACGACGCGCTCGCCGCGAACTACCCGTTCGCGACCATCGAGCCGAACGTCGGCGTCGTGAACCTCCGCGACCCGCGCCTCGACACGCTCGCCGAGCTCTTCGGCAGCGAGCGCATCCTCCCGGCGCCCGTGTCGTTCCTCGACATCGCCGGCATCGTGAAGGGCGCCAGCGAGGGCGAGGGCCTCGGCAACAAGTTCCTCGCCAACATCCGCGAGGCCGACGCCATCGCGCAGGTCGTCCGCGGCTTCAGCGACCCGGACGTCGTGCACGTCGCCGGCAAGGTGGACGCCGCCGGCGACATGGAGACCATCAACACCGAGCTCATCCTCGCCGACCTCCAGACGCTCGAGAAGGCGGAGGCCCGGTACGAGAAGGAGGTCAAGGGACGCAAGCTCGAGCCCGTCGTCCTCGAGACCGCCCGCGCCGCGACCGAGTGGCTCAACAGCGGCAAGCCGCTCTCCGCCTCCACCATCGACCTGGAGCCCATCAAGGAGCTCGGCCTCCTCACCGCCAAGCCCTTCATCTACGTCTTCAACGTCGACGAGGACGTGCTCACCGACGACGCCCGCCGCGCCGAGCTCGCCGCGCTGGTCGCCCCCGCCCAGGCCGTCTTCCTCGACGCGAAGCTCGAATCCGAGCTCATCGACCTCGACGCCGACGACGCCGCCGAGCTCCTCGCCTCCACCGGCCAGACCGAGAGCGGCCTCGACCAGCTCGCCCGCATCGGCTTCGACACCCTCGGCCTCCAGACCTACCTCACCGCCGGCCCCAAGGAATCCCGCGCCTGGACCATCCCCAAGGGCGCCAAGGCCCCCCAGGCCGCCGGCGTCATCCACACCGACTTCGAGAAGGGCTTCATCAAGGCCGAGGTCATCTCGTTCGACGACCTCGTCGAAGCCGGGTCGGTCGCGGAGGCGCGGTCGCGGGGGAAGGCGCGCATGGAGGGGAAGGACTATGTGATGCAGGACGGGGATGTGGTGGAGTTCCGGTTCAACGTGTAGCGGAGCCGCCCACTCCGCCCTCGCGAACGGAGGAGATCTGCGCCGGCTTGGCGTGGGTCGTCCTCCGTTCGCTGCGTCCGGCCGGCGTGTCGGGCGGGTTATCCTCCGGTCGCGACCGGCGCGGGTGCGGGCGAGCGGGCCACCGGCCGGCCCTTACCCGCCGTACTTCGCGTGGATCACCATGGGCGTCCCGTTGGCCGAGCAGATCTGGCCGGCGAGCGAGTTCGCGGCCCCGAAGTCTCCGGCCGGGGCGTGCACGAAGCCGCCCGGGTGGTCGCCGTCGCCGGTGAGCCAGCCCGAGACCTTCGGGATGACCGGGCCGAGGAGTCCGAAGGTGGACGCGTGGGCGGTCGCGTCCCGAGCGAGAGTGCCGAGGTCCGCCTTCGCCTTCTGCGTCTGTTGCCTCCACTGCGCGTCGGTCACCTCGCCGCGGTCGTAGCCCTCGTCGGCGTTCGTGTAGGCCTCGACCACCGTGGCGAGGGTGGCGCACTGCTTCTTCGTGCGGGCGTCCGGCTCGAAGCGTGCGGGACTGTACCGCAGCGTGGCGGTGAAGCGCGTGTCATCCGGGACGGCGATGCCGACGCTCAGCCGGGTGCCCGTCGCGACGGCGCTCACATCGAAATAGAACGACTCGGCGCCTCCGCACATCCCGGACCGCGAGTCGACGCCCATCGCGGGCGCGACGGTGAAGAGGCCGTACGTGCACGAGAACTCCACCTGCAGGCTCTTCGCGCCGGCCGGGAGGACGAGCGTCTCGGTCGCGGGACCTACGTGGAAGATCTGCGCGGTCGGCCAGTCGGCCGTCGACACGGGCGTCGGTGTCGGTGTGGCGGCCCCGGTCGCCGCGGTGCAGCCGGTCAGTGCGGCGGCGGCCAGCGCGGCGCCGGCAAGTGCGGTCGCGGTGAGCGTCGTCCGTCGTGTGCGCATGGTCGTGGTCCCCTCCACCCGGTGATGCGGTACCCGTCATCCTGCCGCATCCGGGCGGTCTCGCGTGACGCCGGGAGCGGGGCGAGCCGCGATGTGGTGCGAGTCCGCTGGTCCGCGCTGGGCGGGTGTGGCACGATGACGGGATGCCGCTGACGCTCGCCTCCGCCGAAGGCTCACTCGAGCTCGCGGTCATCGACTACGAGTACCCCGATCTCGAGGTCCCGGCGGGCGCGCACCTGGACTGGGCTGAGGACTGGCTGATCATCCGGGGCTCGGTGCGTGTCGGGGAACTGGCGTGGGTGTTCGCGGCTCCGTGCCTGACGACGGGGGAGGCCGCCGAGCTCTCGGATTGGCTGCGGTCCGCCGCGGCGGCATGTGGCGCGGGTACGCGGGCCGGCCTGCCGAGCGCACTGCGCTTCACCGAGCCGAACCTTGTGTTCGAGATCGAGCGAGTGGATGGCGATGAGGCTGTCGTCGCAGTCGCCTTTTATCTCGAGGCCGCCCCGGATCCGGAACGGGCCCTGCCCAATGACGATGACGACGGGTTGCGGCTCACGCTCGCCGTCTCCGCGGACGGGCTGCGCCGCGCCGCTCAAGACTGGGCGGCCGAGTGCGCCGCCTTTCCGGCGCGCTGACCTCACCCCTCCCCGCGCACCCGATCCCAGCTCACCGACAGCACGCCGTCGCCGCTCGCCGAGTGCGCCAGCATCCACTGCGACGCCGGCAGACCCCCGTCGAGCAAGCGGCGCCCGCCGCCGAGGATGACCGGGAACACGGTGAACGACAGGCGGTCGAGCTGGTCGGCTTCCAGCAGGTCACGGAGGACGGTGGCGCTGGCGAACACGACGATGTCGCCGCCCGGCTCGGCGCGCAGGCGTTCGGCGACCTGGGCGGCTGGCTCGTCGAAGAGGCGGGCGTTCGGCCACGGCGCATCGCGGAGGGTGTGCGAGAGCACGACCTTCTCGGTGTCGCGCATCCAGGCGCCGTAGGCCCGGTCGCGGGGGTCGGCGTTCTCGTCGTCGGCGACGGCGGGCCAGAAGCCGAAGAAGCCCTCCGCGTTGGTGCGGCCGAGCAGGACGGTGGTGGCGGGGCGCCAGAGGTCGGTGAGGTGGTCGCGGGCGACGTCGGCGATGGCGTAGGGCATGAGCCAGGCCATGTCGGCGGGACCGCCCGGGCCCTGGTAGTAGCCGTCCATGCTGACGGCGATGTTGCCGACGATGCGGCGCGGGGTGGTGGTCATGACTCCTCTTTGAGTGGGGTGGTGCGGGATGGGGTGGTGCGGGATGGGGTGGTGGTGCTGGATGCCGTGGTGGCGGGACCGGCGGACGCTTCCGCCGGGTCGGCGAGCACCGCGACGAGGCGGTCGAGGGCCTGGTCCCAGCCGAGCTGGGTGCCGGCGACGAATTCGGCGGAGAGCGGGGTGCTGTCAGAGAGCTGGAGTCGCACCTCCAGGGTGGTGGCGTCAGGTGAGGTGGTGTCAGGTGAGGCGGCGCCTGCGTCCGCGTCGCCGAGCAGCCACTCGTACCGGCCGGTGAAGGCGACCGACCCATCGGGCAGCAGCGGGGAGAGGGTGAAGGTGAGGCGCTCGCGGTCCCGCACCTCCTCGACGACCCCTTCGGCGCGCCCGATCACGCCGTCGACGCCGTCGTGATCGTCGGCATCGACGTACTCCTGGACGATCGGATCGCCGGCGTGCGGACCGAACGCGAGGCGACCGACGCGCAGGTCGGCGGTGCGCCACCACGCGGCCAGCAGGGCCGTGTCGGTCAGATGCGTCCAGACAGTGGCGCGGTCGGCCGGAAGCGTGCGGCGGAGGGCGAAGCTCCGGCCGTCCGCCCAACCGGGCCGGTCGGCGGCGCGCGTCTCCGCATCGACCGCCGTCGTGTACTGCGCGAACAGCTCCCGCGCCTCCTCGTTCGCGGCCGCGATGGCGGAGACCCGGGTCAGCTCCGCGATGACGGCGTCGAGCGCGTCCGGGCGCAGCGCGTAGATGCGGCGGTGGCCGACCTTCCGCGAGACGGCCAGGCCGGACCGCTCCAGGGTCTGGAGGTGCTTGGTCGCCTGCGGCTGGCGCAGCTCGGCGAGCTCCGCGACGACCCCGACCGAGCGGGGACGCTCGGCCAGGAGCTCGACGATGCGCCAGCGGTCGGGGTCGGCCAGGGCGGCGAGGATGTCCGGCATGGCAGTGAGTATTCACCCAAGTGAATATTCGTGTCAAGAGGGAGCGCTCACCTCACCCCCGCCGCTTCACCTCCCCTTTCGCCCCCGCCACCAGCACGCCCGCCGGCACATCCTCCGTCACCACGGTCCCCGCGGCGATCACAGAGTCCCGCCCGATGGTCACGCCCGGGAGGATCGTGGCGCCCGCGCCGATCCACACGTTCTCCTCCACCACGATCGGGCCGCCGGTCAGCCAGAGGCGGCGGTCCTCGGTGTCGACCGGGTGGCCGACGGTGATGAAGGTGGCCTTCGGGGCGACCATGACGCGTTCGGCGAGGTGGATGCCGGCGTAGTCGAGGAAGGTGCAGTTCTGGTTGATGAAGACGCGGTCGGCGAGATGGAGGTTGCGGCCGTGGTCGGTGAAGAACGGCGGGTAGATCGTGGTGCGCGAGGGGAGGGGCGAGCCGAGGATCTGCTCGAACAGCTCGGCCTTGCCGGCGTCGTCGTCGAAGGGCAGGACGTTGAGGCGCGAGGTCAGGGCGGTGACCTCGAGGACGCGCTCGGACATGGCCTGGAACTCGGGGCTGTGGATGCGCAGGAGGAAGTCGCCGGACATGGGGACATCCTGTCACCGAGCGCCGACGATCCCGGCGCCGGGAACGCGGATGTCGGTCCCTCCCGCTACGCTCCTGCCATGTCCATCGACGTGCTGCCCGCCACCGGACGCTGGGACGACTTCGCCACCTTCATGGTGCCGCGCAAACCCGGGGGTGGGGGATGCGTGTGCATGGCCTATCGGGACTCTCGTCTCGACATGCCGGCGCGGATCGAGCACATGCACGCGGAGTGCGAGACGGAGCCCGGGCCGGGGGTGCTGGCCTACGTCGACGGGGAGGTGGCGGGCTGGTGCTCGGTGGCGCCGAAGTCGACGTATCGGCGGCTGCTGAACTCGCGGACGATCCCGCACCTGGACGAGGAGCTCGACCCGTGGTCGATCGTGTGCTTCGTGGTGCGGGGGGGGTTCCGCAAGCGGGGGCTGATGCACGAGCTGCTCGACGGGGCGGTGGAGCACGCGCGGGCGGCGGGGGCGGCGATCGTGGAGGGGTACCCGGTCGACACGGACGGGGCGAAAGTGGATGTGATCAGCGGTTATGTGGGGACGGTGGCGCTGTTCGAGAAGCACGGGTTCGAGCGGTACGCGGAGACGGCGGCGCATTCCGGGGGCGCGAACCGGTGGGTGATGAGGCGGCAGCTCGGCTGAGGGGCGACGGCTCGGCCGAGCCGCCGCACAGACACGACGACCGCCGGCCCGTGCGGGGCGGCGGAGGTCGGTGCCGGGAGGGAGGTCATCCCGCGGTGACCCGGCGGCGGTAGGCGACCATCGCGAACACGTACGCGACGACGAGGATGCCGAAGCACCAGGCGAGGGCGACCCAGATGTCGGTGCCGACGGGCTGCTGGGCGAACAGTGCTCGGATGGTGTCGACGATCGAGGTGACCGGCTGGTTCTCGGCGAACCACCGCACGGGCCCCGGCATGGACTCGGTGGGGACGAAGGCCGAACTGATGAACGGGAGGAAGATGATCGGGTAGGCGAACGCCCCCGCCCCGTCCACGGTCTTGGCCGAGAGTCCGGCGATCACGGCGATCCAGGTCAGCGCGAGGCTGAAGAGCACGAGGATGCCGGCGACGCCGAGCCAGGCGAGCACGCTCGCGCCGGTGCGGAAGCCGATCAGGAGGGCGACGAGCACGAC
This sequence comes from Actinomycetes bacterium, assembly GCA_023390155.1. Taxonomy (GTDB): domain Bacteria; phylum Actinomycetota; class Actinomycetes; order Actinomycetales; family Microbacteriaceae; genus Leifsonia. The sequence goes on from JAEWDJ010000226.1 coordinate 6,747, forward strand.
CAGCACGACCGAGATCATCGTCGAGACGAGCGAGGTGAGCACGTGCGCCCAGAGCACGCTCGACCGGGCGATCGGCATGGACTGGAAGCGCTCGAAGATGCCGCCCTGCAGGTCCATGAACAGCCGGTACGCGGTGTACGAGATGCCCGTCGCCACGGTGATCAGCATGATCCCGGGCAGCAGGTAGTCGACGTACGAGCCCTCGAACGAGCCGGTGTCGATCGCGCCGCCGAAGACGAACACGAACAGCAGCATGAACGCGACGGGCATGAGCGCGGTGGTGATGATGGTGTCGAGGCTGCGCGTGATGTGGCGCATCGACCGTCCGGTGAGGACGGCGGTGTCGCTGACGAAGGTCGCGGTGGACATCAGGACTCCTTCGGGGTCGGGCCGTCGCCGGCGGGGGCGCCGACGATGGCGAGGAACACGTCCTCCAGGCTGGGCTGCTTCTCGACGTACTCGACCTTCGCCGGCGGAAGCAGCTGCTTCAGCTCGGCGAGGGTGCCGTTCGCGATGATGCGGCCCTCATGGAGGATGGCGATGCGGTCGGCGAGCTGCTCGGCCTCATCCAGGTACTGCGTGGTCAGTAGCACGGTCGTGCCGCGGCCGGCGAGCTCCTTCACCGCGTCCCACACCTCGATGCGGGCCTGCGGGTCGAGGCCGGTGGTCGGCTCGTCGAGGAAGATCACCGGCGGGTCGCCGATCAGGCTCATGGCGATGTCGAGCCGGCGGCGCATCCCGCCCGAGTAGGTGGCGACCTTGCGGCCGCCGGCCTCGGTGAGGGAGAAGCGGGCGAGCAGGGCGTCCGCGATAGCGCCGGCCTTCTTCAGGTGCCGCAGCTCGGCCACGAGGACGAGGTTCTCCCGCCCGGTGAGCACCTCGTCCACCGCGGCGAACTGGCCGGTGAGGCTGATCGAGTCCCGGACCTGCGCCGCCTTGCTCGCGACGTCGAACCCGTTCACGACCGCCTCGCCCGCGTCGCCCTTGAGCAGCGTGGAGAGGATCTTCACTGCCGTGGTCTTGCCGGCGCCATTGGAGCCGAGCAGGGCGAAGATGCTGCCCTGCTCGACGTCGAAGTCGACGCCGCGGAGGACGCTGAGCTTCTTGTAGGACTTCTCGAGCCCGCGGACCCGGATGGCCGGGCCGCGGTCGATGGTCTGTGCGGTCATTCCTCCGCCTCCTGCTTCTTCTCGGCCGCGTCGACCGCCTCGGTGAGACGGGCGCGCTCCCTGTCGATCCACTGCTTGCCGGCGTAGGCCTGGATGAACGCCTCCGCGAACTCGACCGGGTCGTCCCCGACGATGTCGCGGACGGGGGTGCCGTCGGCGACCGCCCGGTCCCACAGGTCGGCGAAGTCGCCGAGCATCGTGATGAGCGTGCCGCCGTCCTCGATGCCGCCGCTGTACATGAAGTAGCGGTGGATGGCCTTGGCGACGTCGTTGTAGGGCTCGGGCAGCGCATCGAGGCGCGCCTTGTACTGCCGGTACTGCTTCTTCTGCTCGAGCGATCCGGTGACCATCTCGATCCATTTGGCGGCCATGTCAGTTCTCCCCTTCGTGTCGGAGCTGTTCCAGTCGTTCTGCGAGGAAGCTCCAGGTCCTCCAGAACTCGTCCAGGTATTCGTGTCCCGCCGCGTTGAGCGAGTACACCTTGCGCGGCGGGCCCTTCTCGGACGGGACCTTCTCCACATCCACGAGGCCGCGCTGCTCGATGCGCACGAGGAGCGCGTAGATCGTGCCCTCGGCGATGTCGGTGAAGCCCTGATCCCGAAGCCACGAGGTGATCTCGTAGCCGTACGCGGGCCGGGCCTGGAGGATGGCGAGGACGATGCCCTCGAGGGTCCCCTTGAGCATCTCCGTCGCTTGCTTGCTCATGGTCGCTCCTTTCGGCTACTCAGTGTTGCTTGGTACTGGTAGATAGTAACGCCGAGTACCGGTAGATAGCAACACTGAATACCGAAGAATTTCGGAGGGGCCGCGCCGACCGCGCGGGCGGGCTCAGGAGGCGACGAGGGGAGCGAGGAACTCCGCCGTGCGAGCGACGATCAGCTCGCGCACGCCCGCGGCGCCGAGGGGCGCGGACTTCAGCGTCTTCATCCCGTGGTCGGCTCCCGGAACGGCGGCGACCCGGATGGTGCTGCGGCCGGCCGTCTCGCGGGCGACGTCCTCCGCCGTGCCGAACGTGTCGCGATCGCCCTGGAGGACGAGCACCGGGACGGCGGGGAGGAGGAGCTCGTCGAGACGCGTCTTCTCGGGGTGCCCCGGCGGGTGCAGGGGGAAGGCCAGGCAGACGACGCCGGCGGCGCCGACCTCCGCTGCGGTGCGGCACGCGACCCGCGCACCGGCGCTTCTGCCGCCGACGATCACCGGCAGCCCCTCCGTCAGGGA
>JAEWDJ010000435.1 GCA_023390155.1 Actinomycetes bacterium
GCGTCGACCCGCGGCGCGAGGCGAGGGACACCGCACGGGAGGCGGGGCGCGACGCGCGCGCGGCGGCCACGGCCGCGATCCGGGAGGCCGACCTCGCCCTCAACGACTTCCGCCAGCAGCTGCGCACCGAGCTGCGCCTTCAGGCCTCGCGCGGGACGCTGCCGGAGGACGTGGTGACGCTGCTCAAGGACGAATTGGTGCGCGTGCGCCGGTCCGTCCTGCAGGCTCTCGGGCGCCGCTGACGGGAGGCGCCATGTCGTCGCTGCGCTTCTACCTGCGCGCTGCGCCGCCCGCGGAGGCCCTCCGGCCGGAACGCACAGCAACTCGAAGCGAACCTTCTGAGAGATCTCAGAGAGAAGGCCGCACCCCCGTTTCGCCGCGTGTTTCCGCGGGTGCAGACGGGTTCGGGATGCGGAGCCCGAGCCTTGCAGAATCGCGCGGTGCCGCCCGGCCGACGCGCCGACTTGACAGGGTATTGGCAGCGAGTAATCTCGTCCCTCGTGACAAATGAGGGGAGATCCCCGAAGCGCTGGTTGATCGGCGACCCGCTTCCGAGTGAGAAGCTCGAAGGACAGTTGCTCCCGAAGCACCTCGCCCTACCCATCTTCGCCTCCGACGCCCTGTCGAGCGTGGCCTACGCGCCGCAGGAGCTGCTGATGATCCTGCTGCTCGGCGGGCTCGCCTTCCTGAGCTTCGCGCCGTGGGTGGCCGCGGCCGTCGTCGTGCTGCTCGTCACCGTCGTCCTCAGCTACCGCCAGCTCGTGAAGGCCTACCCCTCGGGAGGCGGCGACTACGAGGTCGCACACAAGAACCTCGGCGAGAAGGCCGGCCTGATCGTGGCGTCCGCCCTGCTGGTGGATTACGTGCTCACCGTGGCCGTCTCCGTCGCCTCCGGCGTCGACAACGTGATCTCGGCCCTGCCCTTCCTCGCGCCCTGGCGGGTGGAGCTCGCGGTGCTCTGCGTCATCCTCATCGCCGCGGTGAACCTGCGCGGCGTGCGCGAGTCGAGCAAGGCGTTCGCGCTGCCGACCTACCTCTTCATCGGCAGCGTCTTCCTGATGATCGTGACGGCCCTCGTCCGCACCGCGTTCGGCGACGCCCCGGTCGCGGAGTCGGCCGCCTACGAGGTGCACGCGAGCAGCCTGACCCAGGCCGCCATGGTCCTGCTCCTGCTGCGGGCGTTCTCCAGCGGCTGTTCGGCCCTCACCGGCGTGGAGGCCGTGGCCAACGGCGTCCCCGCCTTCCGCACCCCCAAGATCCGCAATGCGCGCGTCACCCTCGGCCTCATGGGCGGCATCGCGATCGTCCTGTTCGCCGGCCTCACCGCGACGGCGCTCATCAGCGGCGTGCACTACGCCGAGAACCCGTGCGACCTCCAGGGCTGGGCGCAGTGCGCGACCTCGCCGCAGCGCAGCCTCATCGCCCAGATCGCCGCCGCGACCTTCGGCAACAACACCTTCTTCTTCTTCCTGATCCAGGCGGCCACGGCGATCGTGCTTCTCCTGGCGGCCAACACCGCGTTCAACGGCTTCCCGCTGCTCGGCTCCGTGCTCGCGCGCGACTCCTACGCCCCGAAGGCGCTCAACACCCGCGGCGACCGCCTCGTCTACTCCAACGGCATGATCGTGCTGGCGCTCGCGGCGACCGCTCTCCTGCTCGTCTACCAGGCGAACCTCACGCAGCTCATCCAGCTCTACATCATCGGCGTGTTCGTCTCGTTCACCCTCGGCCAGTCCGGGATGGTGAAGCACTGGATCACGCTGCTGCGGGAGGGCGGCCAGACCGGGCGCGAGCGCAGCAGCATCGTGCGGTCGCTCTGCATCAACGCCTTCGGCGCCTGCCTCACGGCGATCGTGCTCATCGTCGTGACGATCACGAAGTTCACGCACGGGGCGTACCTCGTGTTCATCTTCATGCCGATCCTGTGGTTCCTCATGCTCGGCGTGAACCGGTACTACCGCGACGTCGAGAAGGAGATCGAGGTCGACCCGATCACCACCTTCGGCTCGGTCGGCGACCACGCCATCGTGCTGGTCGGCAAGATGCAGAAGCCCGCGCTGAAGGCGCTCGACTACGCGATCGCCGCCCGCCACGACAGCATCGAGGCCGTGCACGTCTCCATCGAGGAGGAGGCGACCGAGCTGTTGCAGAAGCAGTGGATCGAGCAGAACATCCACGTGCCGCTGACGATCATCGAGTCGCCGTACCGCGAGTTCGGCGTGCCGCTGATCAAGTACCTCAAGCACCGGCGCGAGGAGCACGGCTCGGAGGTCACGACCGTCTACCTGCCGCAGTACATCGTCGGCCACTGGTGGGAGGGACTCCTCCACAACCACCGCGCCCGCCGCCTCGCCAAGCAGCTCATGCTGTGCCACGGCGTCACCGTCGCGCTCGTGCCGTGGCTGCTCGACTCGTCGTCGCTCATCTACGGCCGCCGGTCGCGCCCCCTGCCGGGGCAGGACCGCCGCGGCGAGCCGGTGCGCCCGATCGCACGCCGGCCGCTGGTGCCCGCGTCGAAGCCGCACGCGCGCATCCACATCCACTCCACCCCGATCACCCTCGGGCAGCCGGAGAACGACGCCCCGGCGCCGCCCGCTCCGACGCAGGCCCCGGCCGAGCCCGCCGCGAACCAGCCCGCCCGCACCAAGCGCTGACGCGTCCGCCGTCTGTACACTGTGTCGGTCCGAGCCCTGGAACTCGGACGCGGTGTCGAGGCGAGCAGCGCGGAGGACGCGTAGGGTCGCAAGAGGGCCGCAGGCCATTCATCGGAGAAGAGGAGCGCCATGAACTACGCCGTGACCAATCCCGCCACCGGCGAGACCGTGAAGACCTTCGAGCCCCTCGGCGACGCCGAGCTCGAGGCCGCGATCGCGACCGCGAGCGACGCCTACCGCGGCTGGTCCAAGTCCAGCACCGTGGAGGAGCGCGCCGCCCTCGTCCGCCGCGTCGGCGAGCTCCACGTCGAGCGCCGCCAGGAGCTGGCCGACATCATCGTCCGCGAGATGGGCAAGCCGATCGAGCAGGCCCTCGGCGAGGTCGACTTCGCCGGCGCCATCTACGAGTACTACGCGGACAACGCGAGCGAGTTCCTGAAGGACGAGCCGATCGCCCTGCTCGACGGCGAGGGCTCGGCGGTCGTGCGCCGCTCGGCGCTCGGCGTGCTGCTCGGCATCATGCCGTGGAACTTCCCGTACTACCAGGTCGCCCGCTTCGCCGGCCCGAACCTGATCATCGGCAACACCATCCTGCTGAAGCACGCCGAGCAGTGCCCGGAGTCGGCCGCCGCGATCGAGAAGATCTTCCTCGACGCAGGCTTCCCCGAGGGTGCATACGTCAACATCTACGCGACCCACCCGCAGATCGAGAAGGTCATCGCCGACCCGCGCGTGCAGGGCGTCTCGCTCACCGGCTCCGAGCGCGCCGGCGCCGCGGTCGCCGAGATCGCCGGCCGCAACCTCAAGAAGGTCGTGCTCGAGCTGGGGGGCTCCGACCCGTTCATCCTGCTCTCCACCGACGACCTCGACGCGACCGTGCAGAACGCCGTCGACGCCCGCCTCGACAACAGCGGCCAGTCCTGCAACGCGGCCAAGCGGTTCGTCATCGCGGACGAGCTCTACGAGCCCTTCCTGGAGAGGTTCACCGCGAAGCTCGCCGAGGTGGAGGCCTCCGACCCGACCAGCGCCGACTCCGCCCTCGGCCCGCTCTCGTCGCTCAAGGCGGCCGAGAACCTCGACGAGCAGGTCAAGCGCGCCGTCGAGAACGGCGCCACGCTGGTGCGCGGCGGCGGCCGCAACGGCGCCTTCTTCGAGACGACCGTGCTGACCGACGTCACGCCCGAGAACCCGGCGTCGAAGGAGGAGTTCTTCGGCCCGGTCGCCCAGGTCTTCCGCGCGAAGGACGAGGCGGATGCCGTGCGCATCGCCAACGACACCCCGTTCGGCCTCGGCTCGTACCTCTTCACCACGGACCAGGAGCAGGCCCTCCGCGTCGCCGACCAGATCGAGGCCGGCATGGTCTTCGTGAACCTCGTGCTCGCCGACGGCGCCGAGCTGCCCTTCGGCGGCGTGAAGCGCTCCGGCTCGGGCCGCGAGCTCGGCCGCTTCGGCGCCGACGAGTTCGTCAACAAGAAGCTCATCCGCATCGGCTGATCGCGCCGGGCAGACGGAGAGGCCCCGCACACCGAGAGGTGTGCGGGGCCTTCTCGTGTCGGCGGCGCCTCGTGCTCAGCCGTCGGACAGGCGGAGCCGGGCGTCGATCTCGTCGATCGACTCGCCGCGGGTGCGCGGCATGGCCAGGATTCCCAGCAGCCCGGAGCCGGCCGTGACCACGATCATCAGCACCGAGACGCCCGCCAGACCCGACGCGAGCAGCGTCGGGACGAAGACCAGCGACACCGCCGAGGCGATCCGGGCGACGCCGAAGCTCAGGCCGAGCGCGGTGCTGCGGAGCTCGGTGGGGAACAGCTCCTGCGACCAGATCTTGTAGTGCGCCTCCCCGGCCATCGTGGTCCCGATGCCGTAGGTCACGAAGGCCGCCACGAGCGTCCCCGCTCCGACGGGCAGCACGAACGGCAGGATCCACGCGGCCACCTGGACGACAGCCCCGACGATGAAGATCGGCCGCCGCGCGGCGCTGTCCATCGGCCGCATCATCGCGAGCACCGTGAGGAGGATGATCGGCACGGTGACGAGCGAGACGATCAGGGCGGTCGGTGCGGGGAGGCCGCCGACCGTCTCGAGCGCGTACAGCCCGAACGAGCCGTAGAAGTTCGTCCCGATGGTGAGCAGGGCGTAGAACACGAGGATGAACAGGGTGTTCCGCAGCAGGCGCCCCCGGAAGAGCGCCCCGACCCCCGTGCGGACCGTTCCCGCGGAGCGCGCGTTCGTCCACGCCGCCGGCTCGCCGATGCGCCGGCGGAGTGCCCAGGTGATGAGCGCCAGCACCAGGAGGTGGCCGAATACGATCCGCGGCATCCACTCGCCGAAGCCGGTCGATGCCAGCACGACCAGGATGACGACGAGCGGGCCGAGGCCCCACAGCAGCTGCGTGAAGGTGACGAGGCGGCCACGGCGTTTGCCCGGCGCGGTCTCGCCCACGACCGTGATGGACGTCGGGACGTCCGCGCCGACCGCCAGGCCGACGATGATCACGCCGATGAACAGCATCGCCGGGACGACCGCGCACACGATCCAGAGCAGGCCGAAGGCGTAGAGCAGCAGGTCGAACGAGTAGACGCGCTTCCGGCCGACGCGGTCGCCGATCCGGCCGCCGACGATCGCCCCGATCCCGATGCACACGGTGAGGGCTGCGGAGAGGAATCCGAGCTGCCACGCGTCGAGGGCGAACTGGTTCTTCCAGAGGGTGAGGCTCGCGCTGACGGCGACGATCGTGCCCGCGTCGAGGTAGGAGGCCATGCCGGCCAGGAGCGCGGTGCGCCAGGGGGTGCGCGCCGGCGGTGCGCCGGAC
>JAEWDJ010000405.1 GCA_023390155.1 Actinomycetes bacterium
TGCTGCCGGTGCTCGCGAGGCCGCCGGCCGTGGCCGATCCTCCTGCCGCGCCGGTGGAGCCCGTGGCGCCCGTCGCCGCGACGCTGACGCCGATGCTCCACAGCTCGCCGGCGGAGGTCCGGACCACGAGACGGTGGGCGCCCGCCGCCGCGTCGACCGGGACGGTGCCGAGCAGGGTGATCGCGTTGCCGTCCCCGACCGCCTGCGCGATCGTGACCGGCGTCGAGTGGAACTCGAGCGCGTACTCGGTGCCCACATCGCTCGGGTCGACCGTGATCGTCACGGCGTCGCCGGGCTTCAGCGTGATCCCCTCGGTCAGCGGCTTCCCGTCGGCGCCGACGGCCTGCGTGACACCGGGCGCCACCTCGGGCGCCTTGGCACCGACCACCACCGTTCCGGACGCGGCCGTCGCGGGCTCGTACCCGTCTGCGATGGCGGTGACGGAGACGCTCAGCGGCAGCCCCTCGTCCGACGCCTGCGGCGTGTAGGAGGCCTGCGCCGAGTCGGTCACGACCGCCACGCCGTCCACCAGCCAGGTGTAGCGGAGGATCGCTTCGGCCGGATCGGCGGTGGCCGTCGCCGTGACCCCCTCGTCCACCCGCGCGCCGCGCAGGTCGGCGACGGCCAGTGCGATCCGCCGCTGCAGCGCGACCGTGTAGGTCGTCGTCGCCGAGCCGTCCTCGCTGGTCACGGCGACCGATCCGACGAACCCGTTGCCTGCCGTGGGCTGGTCGACGGTCACGCGCGCCTTGGCGTCGACCGCGACCGCGGCGACCTCGGGCACGGCGGCGCCGCGCGTGGGCACCGTGTACGCCGTCGTGCCCGTCGCGAATCCGGCCACCGGCGTGCCCCCGACGCTCAGCGCGGCGAGACCCGACACCGTGCCGGCACCGGCCGTCCGGGCGTAGATCTGCACCTCCGCGATCGTCAGGTGGGTGTTGGCGTACGCCGTCATGACGACGCGGACCTTCGACGTGGTGACCCCGCCGAGGGCGACGTCCACGATGGGCGCCGTCCCGTCCGCCGGGACGGGCACCGCCGTCGGCGAGTTCGGCGCGTCGAGCCAGGCCCCGCCCGCGTCGGCGTACTGCACGGTCAGCTGGCTCGGCCAGCTCGTGGTGGAGCCGTCCTTGTAGGCGTAGATCGTGACGTGGTTCACGGTCTGCGTCCCACCGAGGTCGTAGGTCAGCGTGCTGGAGGTCGGCTTGTTCGTCGACACCCAGTTCGACCAGCCCTTGTCGGCGATGTTGCCGTTGCGGGTGTTGTCGGCCGAGTAGCCGCTCTCGGTGGAGGTGGCGCTCGCCTTGGTCGCGGCGTCCGTCGCGACGTTCCGCTCGGAGGGCGTTGTCACGATCAGCGAGAGCGTCGCCGGGAGGGCCGGCGCGGCCGGGTCGTTCGAGGTCGCGGTGCCCGGGACGGTGACGACCCCGGGGTTCGCGAGCGTCGCGTCGGTCACCCCGCTGAATTCCCACGTGACCGCGGCGTCGTGCGTGCCGCCGCTGGTGCCGACGTGCGCCGGCACCGTCGTCGGGGCCGCCGTCCGCACGGAGGCCGCGGAGACACCCGCGAAGGTGGTCAGCGACACCGGGTCGGTGCGGCTGAAGCCGCCGATGTCGACGGTCGCGACGGCCGAGTCGAACGCCTGGCCGAACAGGTCCGTGCCGGAGCCGTGGACCGTGACGGTGCCCGGCACGCTCCAGTCGGCGCCCGCGGTGTCCCAGGTGACGGCGACGGGCGAGCCCGCGCCGCCGCGGTAGACGGGGACGACGGTCGCGGGCAGCGCGGGGGCGGTGCCCACCAGGGTCGCGACACTCACCGGCTGCACGGAGACGAGCCGGGTGTCCTGCAGCGTCCAGAGCTGGTTCGCACCCGTGTTGGAGCCGTACACACCCACCGGCGCGTTCTCGGCCGTCGACTGGCCGCCCACGTCGAGCACCGATCCGGCGGCGACGCTCAGGAGGCTGTAGCGCGCGCCGTCAACGGTCGACAGCATCCACTGCGCCGACGGGTCGGAGGCGGAGGCGCCGTCGGCGAGCGCCTTCACGGCCGTGCCCGCCGCGGTCGCGGTGAGGTACCGGCCGGAGCCGTCCTGCAGCGCGTAGCGCTCGGTGTTGGCGGCTCCGGTGGTGAGCTTGCGCACCGTCCAGGCCTGCGTGGAGGCGGCGGAGGCCGTGGTGGCCGCCGAGGTGATCGTCGCCGTGCCCGCCGCGCTGCCGGTCAGGTTCTTGCCGCTCTGCACGCCGCGCAGCTGGTAGGCGTGGCCGTCCTGCAACGGTACGGCGGTCTCGGCGACGCCGTGCACGCCGCGGACCACGAGGGTGGTCACCGACTTCGCCGGCACGGTCACGCGCGCGGTCTTCGCCGCGGCGTCGACGGGGAGGGCGGCCTTCTGCACGAGGGCGTTCGCCGTCGGGTCGCTCGCGGGCGACTCGGTGGTGACGATCGGGGTGACCGTGGCGCCGGCGTCGACGACGCCGAACTTCGAGAGGTCGAGCGTGAGGTCCTCCGGCGTCGTGCCGGCGTTCGTGTGGACCAGGGTCACGCTCGTGCCGTCCGCGCCGAGCGCCGTGGTCGTCGCGGTGTTCGTCGACGGGATGATGTGGTCGCCCGGGCGGATGTAGTGCGTGAAGTTGCGCACCGTGTTGTACTTCGCGTTGGTCACGACCTTGCACGACGGGTCCGCGTCGCCGTCGGCGAGCCGCCGCACGGAGTTCCCGTCCGCATCGCAGTCGAAGTCGATGTCGATGCTGCCCCAGTTGAGCTTCTCGACCTTCTGCATGTTGTAGTAGTCCTCGACCGGCTGCCAGAAGATCCACGCGCTGGGCTCGAGCTCGCGCAGGTCGTCGGTGATGCGGGTCGCCATGCCGATGCCGTTGTTGATGTTCGTCTGGTTGTTGACGCCGGTGCCGTCCCAGTCGCCCTCGACCTCGCTCATCCACAGGTCCTTGCCGTTCGCCTTCGCGACGTCGCGCACCTGGGTGCGGCCGCTGGTGCCGTAGGTGTGCACGTTGAGCTGGTCGACGGCGGCCTTGGCCTGCTGCGACCATCCGTTCCAGTCGGTCATGAAGATCGACGGGTTGGTCTCGTCCATCGCCGAGATGTGCGCCCCCGTGCTGGTGCCCGGCTTCGCGAGCTCGGCCTGCAGGGCCTTGATCACGGTGTCCTGCAGCGCCGGGCCCATGTGGGCGCCCTCCTGACCGCCCTTGCGCGGCCAGCCGGTGCTGGAGTCGATGTTCGTGCCCCAGTAGTTCGTGTTCGGCTCGTTGAACGGGTCGATGCTGTCGAAGCTGATCCCGCTGGTCTGCTCGATGTGCTGCGCCACGGTCTTCAGGTAGGTGACGTAGTCCGCGATGCTCGAGGTCTTCAGCTGGTCGCTGGAGGCATTGAAGTTGCCGGAGACGTACCCGCTGTTGGTCATGAAGTACGGCGGCGAGTTGCTGAACGCCTCCCACTTCGTGATCTTGTCCTTGAGGGCGTCGACCCACCAGCGCTGGGTGGCGTCGGCCGAGAAGTCGTAGGAGGCCGGGTCGTCGGCGTCCCACGCGGCGGCGAGCCGGTCGCGGTCGGCGTAGGTGCTCGTGATGGCGCCCTGCGCGTCGGTCGCGGTGACGTCGGGGTTCCACCAGCCGTCCACGGCGCCGCCGGCCCGCAGGTACGGCGGGACGTCGGTCGCGTTGCCGCCGCCGATGTTGTAGCGGGCGATGTTGAGGTTCAGCCCGTCGCTGCCGAAGACCTTGTCGAAGAGGTCCTGGCGCACGGCCTCGGGATAGCCTCCCGTCGCGTTCGCGAACCAGGCGAGGCTCGTGCCCCAGCCCTCGAACGCGGCGTTCTGATAGGCGGGGTTCGGGGTGATGGTGACCGCGGAGGCGGTGGCCGCTGCGGCGGGAGTCGGACTGCCGGGGAGGCTCGCGACCGTTCCTGCGACGGCGAGGGAGCCGACCGCCACGGAGGCGAGCAGCAGTCGCCGGAGACGTGACAACACTGTCAGGGTTACCTTTCGATCTGGTGATGTTGACGTCAACATGTTTACGTCAACATGGCAGAGTCTGGCCTATCCCTCCCGCCGAAGTCAACGGGTCATCGGCTCGTGTTACGTGCGGGGCATATACCCCGCACACGCAGACGGCCCCGCGACGGATCGTCGCGGGGCCGTGCAAACGGGGTGGTGCTTAGGAGGCGAGGACCTCGTCCAGAAGGCTCGACGCCTTCTCGTCGTCGGTCTTCTCCGCCAGCGCCAGCTCGGAGATCAGGATCTGACGGGCCTTGGCCAGCATGCGCTTCTCGCCCGCCGACAGGCCGCGGTCCTGATCGCGGCGCCACAGGTCGCGGACGACCTCGGAGACCTTGATCACGTCGCCCGACGCGAGCTTCTCCAGGTTCGCCTTGTAGCGGCGCGACCAGTTGGTGGGCTCCTCGGTGAACGGCGCGCGGAGCACCTCGAACACGCGGTCCAGGCCCTCCTTGCCGATGACGTCGCGCACTCCCACGAGGTCGACGTTCTCGGCGGGGACCTCGATGGTCAGGTCACCCTGCGTCACGTTGAGCTTGAGGTACAGCTTCTCTTCACCCTTGATGATTCTCTTCTTGACCTCGGTGATCGTTGCAGCACCGTGATGGGGGTAAACGACGGTTTCGCCAACCTCGAAAAGCATAGATATGTTGTCCCTTCAGCAACGAATAGGATACCACACGAGGCACATGCTAAGGTTCGCCCTCACGCCTCCCCGGGGCCCCGAGACGCCCTCGCGCATACGCTAAACTCGACTCGAATCTCCGCTTCCTGACAAGGCTGCACCGCGCCGTCGAGCGGAACGATCGGGAGGGTCATCCAGTGAAAGCTCGTGTCGCGGCGTCCGTCGTCCTCGCCCTGGCGGTTGCCTTCGGCACTGCGGGTTGCGGCCTCGTCGCCCCGCAGGCCACCACGAAGCACTACGACGCGAGCGACGGCGTGAGCGGCAGCGTCGGCACCATCGACGTGCGCAACGCGATCATCGTCACGGACGCCACCGGCGGCACCGTCGGCAGCCTCGTCGTCACCCTCGTCAACACCGGATCGACCGCTCAGCGCGTGGCCGTCACGGCCGGCGACCAGAGCACCGAGCCCGCCTACGTCACGGTGGACGCCGGCCAGACCAAGCAGGTCGGCGCCGAGCCGGAGTCCGACTCGGGCAACGTCTTCTTCACCCCGTTCTCCGCCCTCCCGGGCAGCCTCTACCCGGTCTTCTTCCAGTACGGCAACCAGACCGGCGTGCAGCTGCAGGTCCCCGTGCTCGACGGTGGCCTCTCCGAGTACAAGGACCTCGTCCCGCCAACGCCGACGCCCACTCCGACGGCCACCGCGACCCCTTCCGCGACGGAGACCCCGGTCCCGACCGAGACCCCGTCCGCACCGTAGGCCGGGTCCCGCACAGACGACGAGAAAGCCGCCCCTCTCCACGAGGGGCGGCTTTCTTCTGTCCGGGGCGACGCTCAGGCGTTGAAGCGGTAGCCGAGCCCGCGCACGGTGACGAGCATCTGCGGCTCGGACGGGCTCTCCTCGATGCGCGAGCGGATGCGCTTGATGTGCACGTCGAGCGTCTTCGTGTCGCCGAAGTAGTCGCTCCCCCACACCCGGTCGATCAGCTGACCGCGGGTGAGCACGCGTCCGGCGTTGCGGAGCAGCAGCTCCAGCAGCTCGAATTCCTTCAGCGGCATGGAGATCTCGGCGCCCTTCACGGCGACGGTGTGGCGGTCGACGTCCATGCGGACCGTCCCGGCCTCCAGGATGCCGTCGTCCTCCAGCTCCTCGGCGTCGACCCGGCGCCGCAGCACCGCCCGGATGCGGGCGAGCAGCTCGCGCGACGAGTACGGCTTGGTGACGTAGTCGTCGGCGCCCAGCTCGAGCCCCACCACGATGTCGACCTCGGAGTCCTTGGCGGTCAGCATGATGATCGGCACGTTCGACCGGGTGCGGATCTCGCGGCAGACCTCGGTGCCCGGAATGCCCGGCAGCATGAGGTCGAGCAGCACGAGGTCCGCGCCCTCCTTGTCGAACTCCGCGAGGGCGGTCGGGCCGTCTTCGGCCACGGTCACCTCGTAGCCCTCGCGGCCGAGCAGATACGCGAGCGGCTCGCTGAGCGCGGCCTCATCCTCGACGAGCAGGATGGATGTCACTGGTTCTCTCCTATCGGGGGACGAACGGTGGAGGCTTCCGGCAGCCGGATGGTGAAGGTGGAGCCGCGTCCCGGCTGCGACCAGACGCGCACCTCGCCGCCGTGGTTCTGCACGGCGTGCTTGACGATCGAGAGCCCGAGGCCGGTGCCGCCGGTGTTGCGCGAGCGGGCCTGGTCGACGCGGAAGAAGCGCTCGAACACGCGGTCGAGGTCCTCCTCGGGGATGCCCTCACCCTGGTCGGTCACCGCGATCTCGACGACACCGTCGAGGGTGCGGACGCCGATGCCGATGCGGGACTGGTCGGGCGAGTACTGGATGGCGTTCGAGATGAGGTTGTCCACCGCGGTGACGAGGAGGCCCTCGTTGCCGAGCACCTCGGCGGCCTTCTCGCCGCGCATGGCGATCTCGATGCCGCGGGCCTCCGCCGCGACGCGGTTCTGATCGATCGCCGCCTTCACGATCGTCGACGCGAGCAGGGTGCGCGCGTCGCCGAGCGCGTCCGTCGCCTGCAGGCGGCTGAGCTCGATGATGTCCTGGGTGATGCGCGCCAGGCGGCCCGCCTCCTCCGTCAGCCGGTGGGCGAAGCGCCGCACCTGCTCCGGGTCGTCCGAGGCGTCGTCCAGGGCCTCGGCCAGGAGGCTGACCGCGCCGATCGGCGTCTTGAGCTCGTGGCTGATGTTGGCGACGAAGTCCCGGCGCACCGAGTCGAGGCGGAAGGACTCCGTGCGGTCCTCGGCGAGCAGCAGGATATAGCGGGAGCCCAGGCGCGCGACCCGCACGCTGAGGTGGATGTTGGCATCGCCGAACGGCCCCCGCGCCAGCTCGCAGTCCTCGGTGATCGGCTCGCCGGTACGGCGCACGCGGTCGACCAGCTCCACGAGGTGCGGGTGCACGAGCGCGCCGCTCCACACCAGTCCGATCGCGTGGGCGCCGGGCGAGGCCTTGATCACGTTGTTCGACGGGTCCAGCACGACGCCCGCGGACTCCATCGCGTCGAGCACCTGGTCGACGCCGTCCGGCACCGCCGGGTTCACGACGGCCGCGGCGTGGTCGCCGCGCCGGGCGGCGATGTGCAGGATCCACACGAATCCGGCGCCGACGGCGAGGCCCAGGCCCAGCGAGAGCAGCACCAACCAGGCGGAGTCCATGGCGCAAGCGTATGGGATCCGGGAACGCGCTCAGCGCCGCGTGCCCGGTTCTGCCGCGTGTTTTCGCGGGTACGTTAGACAGTGTTCAGGCTCAGGGCACCGACTGTTAACCTGATGCGGCGAACATGCTGAGCGGGGTCAGAAGACCCCCGCATCCCGCGTGCCCGCGCACGCCAGGAAGGATCCCACCCCATGCGCGAAGTGTTCCAGCAGGAGCTGGCCGAAGTCCAGGACCGTCTGGTCGAGATCGCCGAGCTCGTCGTCCGCTCGATCCAGCACGCGACGCGGGCCTTCAACGAGTCCGACGTCTCGCTCGCCGAGGACGTCATCGCCAACGACCACAAGATCGACGAGCTCACCGTCATCCTCGACGAGCTCTCCATCCAGATCCTCGCGCGCCAGCAGCCGGTCGCCCGCGACCTGCGGATCGTGGTCAGCGCGCTGCGCATCAGCGCCTCCCTCGAGCGGATGGGCGACATGGCCGAGCACATCGCCCAGCTCGCCCGCTACCGCTTCCCGGACAAGGTCGTCCCGAAGGGCCTGCGCTCGACCTTCGCCGAGATGGGCCGTCTCGACGTCGCCATCGCCGAGAAGCTCGCGGAGCTGCTGCGCACGCAGGACATCCGCCTCGCGGACGAGATCCGCAACGACGACGACGACGTCGACGAGCTGCACGCCAGCGTCTTCGACAAGGTGCTCGGCGAGACCTGGAAGGGGCAGGCCGTCGACACCGTCGACGCGACCCTCGCCTCCCGCTACCACGAGCGCTTCGCCGACCACGCGGTCTCGATCGCGAAGAAGGTGCAGTACCTCGCGACCGGCGACTGGGCTCCCGAGCTCGCCTCCTGAGCACCCCCTCTACAGCGCTCCCGAAAGCCGTCGAGCGGGCGGATCCTCCGCCCTCCCGGCGGCTTTCGTCGTACGTCGGGCCGTCCCGGTGCCACCCGGAGCGGGTGCGGCCTGTCAGGGGCGCAGCGGGATGCGGGCGACGACGACGCGACGCGACCCGGGCGCGCGGGCCACGACCGCCAGCTCGGCGAGGAGGAGGTGCTCGCCGGGTTGCAGGACGCCCGCGCGCTGGTCGGTGACGTGCGCGCGGTAGCCGTCGCGCAGGTGGCGCGGGTCGCGGAGCACGGCGCCGGCGGTCTCCAGCGCGTCCACGAGGGCGGTGTGGAGGGACTGCAGGGCGGCGGAGGGGCGCAGCACCGTCACCGGGACGGTCTGTCGCGAGCCGAACCGGGCGCGCTCCCCCGCGACGACCGGGATGGGCGGTACCCGCGGCACGAGAGCCGCGACGGCGGCCGCGTCCAACTCCGTCTCGAACGGCGGCACGACGGTGACGTGCGGCGGCCAGTCGCGGGCGGGGAAGCCGTCCGCGCCCGGAAACACGTCGTCGCCGCGTTCCGGG
>JAEWDJ010000408.1 GCA_023390155.1 Actinomycetes bacterium
CGCGGGGCCGCCCCCCCACCCGGCTCCTCCTCTTTTTACGTGACGTCGGGCTGACAGGATTTGAACCTGCGACCCCTTGACCCCCAGTCAAGTGCGCTACCAAGCTGCGCCACAGCCCGTCGTCCCCCCACCCGGGCGCAAGGCTCCGAGCGAGGCAACTCCACTATCTTAGCGTGTCGGCGGGGGTGCGTCGTGCACCAACCCGAAGGCGCCTTGACGGCCCCGCCGACACGGCGGCGTGCGCGCGCTGAAGACTTCCCGACGAAGTCGGCGCGCACGTCGCCTGGAACCTCCGCCCCGCAGCGGATGTGTCCAGTCTGGGTCGACGACGGGATGCGAGCAGGGGGTCTGCATCCCGCCGCCGAGTCTCATCCGGCGGTGGTTCCGCCGAGGATCTGGTCGATCTCGTCCTGGGTGAGCGGGGTCCAGGGGGACGAGTCGGGGTCGGCGCTGGCGGCCTCGGGGCTGTCGCCCTGGGTCCACCACTTCGCCTCGAAGGGTACGCCGTCGAAGAGGACGCGCTGGCCCTTGTCGTAGGGAGTGGTTCCCGACCACGAGGGGTACGTGCCGGCGGGGAGGGTCGGCTGCGGGATCGGCGTCTCGCCCGGCAGGACCGGGCCGACGAGCTCCCACGGGGTTTCCCACGCGTTGAGGACGGGGTTGTCGGGCACGTCGCCCTTGGTCCACCACTTGGCGGCGTACACGTTGCGATGCCAGACGACCTTAGTGCCCTTGAGGTACGAGTTGGTCTGGGTCCAGATGGCGTACGGGGAGGTGGCGGGGTCGTCGGTGACGGCGGTGCTGGTGGGCTCCGCGGTGGTGACCGAGGACTCCCCCAGCGAGATGTGGCCGTCGAAGCCCTTCGAGAGGAGGCCGGCGAAGGTCTGCTTGCCCTGGCTGACGCCGGAGCAGGCGTCCGAGACGACGGAGGTGTCGACGTAGTTGGAGCCGCAGGTCTTGTCGCGGTTGGCGGACCACATGGACATCCGGCCGACGCCCTGGGAGACGGCCCAGGTGTTGAATGCGGTGGCGTCCTTGAGGCCGAAGACCTCGTCCTCGACGTCGTTCTGGCCGATCATCGGGGTGGCGCCGATCTTCGCCCAGAGGCTCGGGTCGCTCTGGTGCAGGTCGGCGCGGTCGTAGAGCACGCCGAGCTGGCGCTGGGCGGCGGTGACGGCGGCCTGCGCGTTCTGCGCCATGGACTTCTTGGCGTCCTTCGACTGCCCGAAGTCCATCGTCATCACGTTGACGCCGGCGATGTCGACCTTGGCCTTCAGCATGGCGGCGATGGCGTTGGTGCCGTCCGCCGTCATGCCGCTGGGCAAGACCGGGAGGGTCAGCCAGACGGCGAGGCTCTTGCCGGCGGCGCGGCGCTCCTTCTGGAGGTCGGCGATGGCGGTCGCGCGGCGCTCGGCTGCGGCGGTGTCCGTCAGGCCGTTGCCCTCGAGGTCCAGGTCGATGGTGCCGACCTTGTACCGGTCGACGACAGCGGCGTACGCGTTCTTCAGCGCGGACGCGTCCGTGCACTTCACGGCGAGCTCGTCGTTGTTGAGGCCACCGAACGAGACGGCGATCGTGCCGCCCTGCTGCTGGAGGCGCGCGATGCGGCGGTCCAGGTCGAGGGAGGCGCGGGCCTGGTCGAGGGTGTAGGCGGCGCCCCAGGAGGGGGTGCACGCCTCCTCCTTCGACGACACGACGAAGGAGAGCACGGCGTCCTTCGACGAGGTGGCGCCGAGGTTCTCGAACGCGAACCGCGGAGTGGCGGTCACGTCGACGTAAGAGGCGAACCAGGGCTTGGAGTCGACCGCGGCGCGGGCGCTCCACCACTGGAAGCCGACGACCCCGCCGGTGACGACAAGCGCGGCGACGAGCGTCGCGCCGACGACCCGCCAGAATCCGAGGCGACGGCCGGAGCTCTGCTCCGGCGCCTGGGCGCGCTCGATCTCGGCCGCCGCGGCGGCCTTCGTGTCGCGAGCCATCAGGCGGCCTGCTTCTCGGTCTCGTCGGCGGAGGCGGCGGATCCGGCGGAGGCGGCAGCCCCGGCGACACCCGCGACCGCGGCACGCTCCACGTGCGGCACCTGGCCGCCGGAGTGGCCGTGGTACAGCACCGAGCGCCAGTCGATCGACTCGGTCTCGGGCTGGGCCGTCTCGGCCGCGCGCTTCTTGCCCTTCTCGACGTACAGCGGCTTGGTAAGGCCGAGCCAGATGTCGACGATGGTGGCGCCGATGCCGATATAGGAGATGATCGCCCAGATCGCGAGGGTGGCGTTGAACGCGGCGAACGCGGCGTTGCCCCAGTTCTGCGCGTTCCAGTCGCGCCACAGGGTGAACAGCGAGAACGCGACCATCGCGAGCGGCGCGACCACATAGAGCAGCGGCGACGCGGTGCGGTTCTTCACCTTCGGGGTGCGGGCGAACGGGATCTTCTTGCCGGTCAGCGACTGCTGGATCGACTTGAGCACGCCGGCCAGGTTCACCGGCAGCAGGATCAGGTTGAAGCCGTAGATCCGGAAGATGTCGGTGGCCTTGTAGCCGGAGTAGCGCAGGTCGCTCGCCTGGCTGATGAAGTACGGCAGGGCGGCCAGCAGCACCATGGGGCTGAGGAGGCGGCCGTCGTACGGGTAGGCCAGCAGGAAGACGAGGCCGAAGCTCGCCCAGCAGATGGAGGCCATGTAGTTCACGCGCAGCAGCAGCTCGATGCGGGAGACGTTCTCCCCGCGGCGGCGGCGCTCCTTCACCTGGCGCCACAGCTTCGGGAGGATGAGCAGTCCGCCGTTCGCCCAGCGGCGACGCTGCACGATGAGCGAGCCGAAGTCCGGCGGGGTGGCGGAGTAGCTGAGGCGCTCCGGGTAGTTCTGGAGGGTCCAGCCGTGCGTGCCGAGGTCGATGCTCGACTCGGTGTCCTCGATGACCGTGCGGTCCTGGATGTACCGGCGCACCTCGAAGCCGCCGACGAACTCGGTCTCGACGATGTCCTCCAGCGCGCGCTTGCGGATGACCGCGTTCGCGCCCACCCAGAAGGTGGCGCCGTAGTACGACTTGCCCTGGTGGAGGATGTGCTGGATGTCGGTGGTCGCCCCGGCGAGGCGCTCGATGCGGGTCCCGGCGCCGCGGAACGACGAGTACGGGGTCTGCG
>JAEWDJ010000472.1 GCA_023390155.1 Actinomycetes bacterium
CCGACGCGGAGCTTGCGCTGCAGCATCGAGGTCGACCCGAACTGCGTCGAGATGATCTGCTCGGCTGCCGCCAGCAGCAGCTCGAGGTCGTCACCGATGTCGGCGTCGATCTCCTTCTTCTCGATGACCGCCTCGACGTCCTTGCGGTACTCGGGCCGCGCCTGGTCCTTGACGTGGGCGACGACCTTCTCGATCTCCTTCTCGGCGACCCACGCGCCCTGCACACGGAGCGCCTTGGACGTGCCCATCGGCAGGAAGAGACCGTCGCCCTGCCCGATGAGCCGGTCCGCCCCGGGCTGGTCGAGGATGACGCGGGAGTCGGTGACGCTGGTCACCGCGAAGGCGAGGCGCGACGGCACGTTCGCCTTGATCAGGCCGGTCACGACGTCGACGGAGGGGCGCTGCGTCGCCAGCACCAGGTGGATGCCGGAGGCGCGGGCGAGCTGGGTGATGCGCACGATCGAGTCCTCGACGTCGCGCGGCGCGACCATCATGAGGTCGGCGAGCTCGTCGACCACGACCAGGAGGTACGGGTACGGCTTGAGCTTGCGCTCGCTCCCGGCCGGCAGCACGATCTCATCGTTGACGACGGCCTTGTTGAAGTCGTCGATGTGGCGGAAGCCGAAGCTCGCCAGGTCGTCGTAGCGCATGTCCATCTCTTTGACGACCCACTGCAGCGCCTCGGCGGCTTTCTTGGGGTTCGTGATGATGGGCGTGATCAGGTGCGGGACGCCGCCGTAGATCGTCAGCTCCACGCGCTTCGGGTCGATCAGCACCATCCGCACCTCGGACGGCTTCGCGCGCATCAGGAGGCTCGTGATCATCGAGTTCACGAAGCTCGACTTGCCCGAGCCGGTGGAGCCCGCGACGAGGAGGTGCGGCATCTTGGCGAGGTTGGCGACGACGAACCCGCCGCCGACGTCCTTGCCGACGCCGATGGTCATCGGGTGGGTGCTCTTGGCCGCCGCCGGGGAGCGGAGGATGTCGCCGAGCGAGACGATCTCGCGGTCGGAGTTGGGGATCTCCACGCCGATCGCGCTCTTGCCCGGGATGGGCGAGAGGATGCGGACCTCGTTGCTGGCGACCGCGTACGACAGGTTCTTGCTGAGCGCGGTGACGCGCTCGACCTTCACGCCCGGGCCCAGCTCGATCTCGTACTGGGTGACCGTCGGTCCGCGCGAGTAGCCGGTGACCTTCGCGTCGACCCCGAACTGCGTCAGCACCTCGGTGATCGCGGCGACGATCTCCTCGTTCGCGCTCGACCGCGTCTTCGCCGGCGTTCCGGCGGAGAGCATGGAGGCGGACGGGAGGTTGTAGGGCGCGGCGGGCCGGCCGTCGTCCGGGAGCGGCGTGCTGCCGTCGAAGTCGTCGGCCTCCGCCCCGGCACCGGCCTGGAAGCCCGGGAGCACGGCGGGGGAACCGGGTGCGCCCGCACCGGCGGCGGCCTTCGCGGTGGCGGGCACCTCGCCGGTGAACCGTTCGAGGGCGTCCTCCGCGTGGGCGAGCTCGCTCAGGACCTCCGTGTTGTAGTGATCGCTCGCCGGGTCGGGCTCGAGCGCCGTCGCGAACTCGCCCTTCCCGCGCTCGGGTGCCCCGAAGACCTCGGTGAGACTGTCGCGCGCGGCGGGGGCGTCGTAGTCCGGGTCCTCCTCGCGCTGGGATTTGTTGCGGCGCCACCACGGCAGGGCGCCCTCGGGCTCCTGGTCGTCGTCCTCGTCGTCCAGGCCGTCGAGCGGGACCTGCTTGGTCTTGGCCTCCTTGGCGGCCGCGCGCGCCTCCTGCCGCTCCTCGTCGCTCGGGAGCTGGGCGCCGAACAGGTAGGAGTAGAGCTCGCGGACGCGCGCGGGAAGCTTGTTCGGCGGCGTCTTCGTGATGATGAAGAGGCTCAGGATGAGCAGCACCAGGATCACCGCGCCTGCGCCGTACGGCGTGATCACCAGCGAGAGCGGCGCGGCGATCAGCCAGCCGAGCACCCCGCCCGCCTGCGCGAGCACCATCATGCCGTCGCTCGGCGACGGGTGGTGGCTGAACAGGTGGCAGAGCCCCGAGACCGTGAGCAGCAGGATACTGACGCCGATCCCGATGCGCGTGTTGTCGTGCACCGAACTGGGATGCCGGAACAGCCACGCGGCGAAGAGGACGAGGATGACCGGGAGCGCGAACGCGACCCGGCCGAAGAGCATGCCGAACGTCCAGGCGTCCAGCGTGCGGGCGATCTGGTCGTTGATCAGGAACCACTCGACGACCGCGCCGGCGACCGCGAGGAGCACGAGGAAGAAGGGGAAGCCGTCGCGGCGCTCCTCCTTGCTCAGCTTCTCGGGACCGAGAGCGCGGAACAGGCCGCCGGTGAGGTGTGCCAGGCCCATCCAGGCGCGCACGAGAGGGCTCGGTGCGGCGTCGGCGGCCGGGTAGGCCACCGTCTTCTGGGCGGCGGTCTTCGACGCCGGCTTGCGCGCGCTCGAGCCACCGCGTCCGGAACCCCCGGCGCGCGCGTTCGACTTGGTGCTCGTAGCCATGGGGACAACGGTACTTCGCCCCTGCGACAGGTCGCGGCTCCCGCGCCTGCAATGCCCAAATCGCGTGTCAGCGCAGGGCGCGCACCATGACGTCGGCGCGCTCGTCGGAGGACACCGTGACGTACCCTTCGCTGACGTAGAGCCGCTGCGCGAAGTTGGCCCGGTCGACGCTGAGGCTGAGGCGGGCGACCCCCTTCGCCGCTCCGTGCCGCGCGGTCTCCTGCAGCAGCGCCCGCCCGACGCCGCGTGCCCGCCACTGCGGGTTGACGCCGAGGGTGAGCTCGGGCACGCCCACCGCCACGTAGCCGGAACCCGGCGCGTTGGCCGGGAACAGCCGCGCCCAGCACGCCCCGACCGGGATGCCGTGCACGTCCTCCGCGATGCAGCCGAAGTCGCCCGGCCGCATCCAGCCCGCGATGTACCGCGACACGACGGGATCCTCCAGCACGGTGACGCGGGGACGCGCGCGCACGGGGTTCCAGTTCACGGCCTCGACGAGCATGTCGGCGAGGGCCCGTGCGTCTTCGCCCACGGCCGGGCGGATCCGGTACCCGCTCATGGGGGGAACGCTACTCGCCCCCAGGTTTCGGCGGGGTTACAGCTCCCGCGCTCGGGCCGCGGCGAGCTAGAACCGGATGGCGTCGATCACCTTCACCCGCACCGCGACGAGGGCGGGGATGAGGCCCGCCAGCGCGCCGACCGCGGTCGCGGCGACGAGGCCGACCACCGCCGCCTCCACCGGGAACGGCGGCGGGTCAGACACCATCCCGCGCCCGACCAGCTCCTCCACCCACGGGCTCTTGACCAGCAGGATGGACAGCGCGACGCCCGCCGCACCTGCGACCACCGTGGCGACGACGCTCTCCATCATCACCGCGAAGAACACGCGGGCGGAGGTGGCGCCGAAGCTGCGGCGCACCCCGATCTCGCGGATGCGGCCGCGGACCGTGACGAGAGCGATGTTGACCAGTCCGAGGGCGCCGAGGAGCAGGATGAGGACGGCGATACCGCCGACGACCAGCTTCAGGAAGGCGAGCGGATCCCCGGTCTGATTGGCGAGGTAGTCGTTGCGGGAGACGTCCGCGACGCCCGCGCCGACCGCCGCCGTCAGCTCGGCACGTAGCGCGTCCGTCAACGGCCGGGCGAGGTCGGGCGGCACCCACGCCTCGATCGACGCGCCGGCGGTGGAGCCGGGGGCGAGGAGCGGCCGGGCGGCGTCGTAGAGCATCACCGCCGTCGGATACTCCCCCGAGTCCGGTGTGCGGGAGATCCCGATCACCACCGCGGAGGTGGTCCGCTCGCCGGTCCGGATCGTCGCCACGGGGTGGCTCGCAAGCGCCGGCGACCCGAGCCGGTGCCAGAAGTCCTCGTTGATCACGATGGCGGGCGCCAGGCGTTCGGCGTCGTCGTCGGCGAACCAGCGGCCGCGCTGCACGATGGTGCGGTGCATGGTGGCGTAGTCGGGGTCCACCGCCTGCACCATGACATCGGCGACGCCGGTGCGGAACTGCACCTGCACCGAGCCGTTGTCGACGCGCGACCAGTAGCGGATGGCGTGCCGTTCGGCGATCGCCGGCCACGCCGCGAGGAGCGTGTCGGCACCCCCGGTGGCCGGGTCGCTCATCGGGCGCACCGCGAGGAGGGCGGGCCGGCCGCCGTAGCGATCGTTGTTCTCCTAGATGCCCTGCTGGGCGATGTTCGCGAGCCCGACGACCGAGGTGAGGGCGCAGACGGCGACGGCGACGCCGATCAGGGAGAGCAGGACGCGACCGCGGTGGACGCGCACCTCCTGCCAGGCCTCGACGATGGCGCCCCAGACCGTCTCCACGGCCCTCACGCGGGCACCGCCGCGCCGGCCGGGCTCAGGCGCCCGGCGTCCAGCCGGTAGCGCACCTCGGCGCGCGCGGCGACGGCGGGGTCGTGCGTGATGACGATGAGCGCCGCCCCGTTGTCCGTCGCGACCTCGTCGAGCAGGTCGATCA
>JAEWDJ010000496.1 GCA_023390155.1 Actinomycetes bacterium
GGGCGAACGAGGGCCGCATCCCGGGGATGGAGCGCAGCGGCGACGCGTGCGACAGCTACCACCGGTACCGCGAGGACATGCGGCTGATGGCCGACGCCGGCCTCAACAGCTACCGCTTCGGGATCGAGTGGGCGCGCATCGAGCCGGAGCCCGGCCTGATCTCGCGCGCCGAGCTCGCCCACTACCGCCGCATGATCGACACCGCGGTGGAGCTCGGGCTCACGCCGTTCGTGACGCTCCACCACTTCACGAACCCGCGCTGGTTCGCGGAGCGCGGCGGCTGGACGGCGCCCGACGCCATCGACCGGTTCCGCTCCTACGTCGACGCGGCGACCGGCATCCTGGACGGCGTCGAGTGGGTGGCGACGATGAACGAGCCCAACATGCTCGCGATGATGACCGGGATGGCCGTCTTCATGCAGCAGGCGCAGCAGCAGGGCGAGGAGTGGCAGAGCCCGACCGTCGACACCGACGGCCCGCGTCCCGCCCTCCCGGCGCCGAGCCCCGAGATCGGCCGGATCTTCGTGGAGGCGCACCACGCCGTCCGCGACCTCGTGCGCGAGCGCACCGGCGCGAAGGTCGGCTGGACCGTCGCGAACCGCGCGTTCGAGACCCGCCCGGGCGGCGAGGAGAAGCGGCGCGAGCTGGAGTACATCTGGGAGGACCTCTACCTGGAGGGGGCACGCGGCGACGACTTCGTCGGCGTGCAGTCCTACTCGGCGCAGTGGGTGGACGCCGACGGCATCGAGCCCTACGAGGACCACCCCGACAACACCCTGGTCGGAACCGCGTACCGTCCCGACGCTCTCGGCATCGCCGTCCGCCACACGGCCGAGGTCACGGGCGGGGTTCCCGTGGTCGTCACCGAGAACGGCATCGCCACCGGCGACGACACCCGCCGCATCGCCTACACCGACGAGGCGCTCCGCCATCTCGGCGCGGCCATCGCCGATGGCGTGGACGTGCGCGGCTACCTCCACTGGAGCCTGCTCGACAACTACGAGTGGGGCCACTGGGCGCCGACCTTCGGGCTCATCGCGGTCGACCGCGAGACCTTCGTGCGCACCCCGAAGCCGAGCCTCGCCTGGCTCGGCGAGGTGGCGCGCCGCAACGGGCCGGCCGCCTGCGAGGGGTGAACCGGGCCGGCGCGCAGCCTCACGCCCGGTCGTGCAGCGTGATCCGGTAGCCGTCCGGGTCGGCGAAGGTGAAGGTGCGGCCGAAGGGGCCGTCGATCGGGGCGGCGACGATGGGGTGGCCGTCGGCGGCCAGGGCGTCATGGATGGCCTGGACGTCGGTGGCGTGGAGCCACACGGCGGTGCCGAGCCCGGGCTGGTCGACGGCGTCGAGGTCGGTGCCGGGGGCGAGGTCGCGCAGGGCGAAGGCGATCGGGGCGGTCTCGAAGACGACGGCGTGCGGCGGCCCGGCGGGGGAGCGGACGAGACCGAGGTAGTGCTCGTAGAACCTGCGCGAGGCGTCGAGGTCGCGGGTCTGGAGGGAGACGAAGTCGGGGCCGGTGACGGGCATGGGAGGAGCTCCTTCTAGTTGTGTCAGGTTTCTGACACGCAGACTCTATGTCAGAATACTGACATGAGTCAAGACGGGGCCGGCATCGACCTGGAGACATCGCTGGGCTACCTGCTCAAGGAGGCGTCCAGCGCGCTGCGCTCGGCGATGGAGGAGGTGCTCCGCCCGCTCGGCATGAGCGTGACGCACTACTCCTGCCTCGAGCTGCTGGCGCAGCGGCCGGGCCTGTCGAACTCCGAGCTGGCGCGCGGCGCGTTCGTCACACGGCAGACGATGAACGTGCTGCTCCAGGCCCTCGAGCGCGACGGCTCGGTCGTCCGCGCGACGGAGGCGCCCGTGGGCAAGGCGCTGCCCGCACGCCTCACCGCGCGCGGGCGACGCAGCCTCGAGCAGGCGAGCGCCGCGGTGCGGTCCGTCGAGCTGCGGATGCTGTCGGGCATGACGCAGACCCAGCAGGCCGACGCCCTCGCGGCCCTCCGCAGCATGGTCCGTGCGCTGACGGCTCGCGAGCAGTGAGGGGCCGCGGGTACCGCACGTCGGCACCCGCGGCGACTCACCGCTCGCGGACCGTGAAGGGGCCAGGGGCGAGGGGAGTGGTGGTTCCGTCGGGGAGGACCAGCCGGCCGCGCATGGCGGGCGGGACGGTCCCTGTCACGGTCAGCGCGCCGTCCTCGAGGCGCCAGGCAGCCTCGATCGTGCCCTGCGGGGTGACGTACGAGCCCTCCGCCCAGGTCACCCCGCCGCCGGGCACCGGGCGCAGCACGAACTCCTCCCACGCCGTCGAGCCGGGCGCCTGGTCGAGACCGAGCAGATGCGTGTGGAGGAAGCGCACGACGGCGCCCTTCGAGTAGTGGTTGAGCGAGGCGAAGGCGCGCCCGTCCTCATCCACGCCGTCCCAGTCCTCCCAGATCGTCGTGGCGCCGCGGTCGAGCATCCCGAGCCACGAGGGGGAGGTGCGCTGGAAGAGCACCTCGTAGGCGACATCGGCGTGCCCCGTCTCGACCAGGGTCGGGAGGAGGTCGGCGGTCGAGAGGAAGCCGGTGCCGAGGTGGGTGCCGGCACGGCGGATCAGCTCCACCAGGCGGGCGGCGGCCGCGGCGCGGAGCTCGTCCGGCACCAGTCCGAAGCTGAGGGCGCGCACGTAGGCCGCCTGCGTGTCCGTCGCCGTGCGCCCATCGGCGCCGAGGAACTCGGTGCGCCACGCGTCCCGCACGCGCTCGGCGAGGCCGGCGTAGCGGGCGGCGTCGGACTCCCGGCCCAGGACGCCGGCGATGCGCGCGAGGGTGGAGGTGGAACGGTAGAGGTAGGCGGTGCCGACCTCGCCCTTGTCCTCCAGGAACCACGCCATCGGGTCGTCCTGCAGCGGGTCGACCAGGCTGCCGTCCGCCGCGCGCTCCTTGGGCTCGCACCACTCGCCCCAGTGGAACGACCCGTCCCAGAGGAACTCCTCGTGCGGCAGCGGTTCGGCCGAGCGCTCGACCCGCGACGGGTGCCGGCGGGTGCGTGCGGTGGTGAGCGCCCACTCGACCCAGCGGGACATCGCGTCCCAGTTCGCCTCCAGCTCGTCGCGGTCGCCGTAGGTCTCGTAGAGCACCCACGGCACGTGGACGATCGCGTCGCCCCAGCCCGCCGAGCCGGTCATCTGCGCGACCTGCAGCTCGGGGTGGTGCTTGACCTGGCGGCCGTCGGGCGAGAAGTTCGCGATGCGGCCGTCGTCGAGCTGGTCGTCCCGCACGGACCGCAGCCACTTGCGGGTGAAGCCGTGCACGTCGAACAGGCGCACGGCGGTGGAGGCGAAGACCTGGTAGTCGCCCGTCCAGCCGATCCGCTCCCGCTGGGGGCAGTCGGTGGGGATGTCGACGGCGTTGCCGCGGAAGCTCCAGTCGGCGACCTCGAAGAGCCGGTTGAGGTCGTCGTCGCTGCAGCGGAAGGACCCGGCCACCGGGAGGTCGGTGTTGACCACCTGCATCGCGATGTCGTCCGCCGCGAGCGGCAGGTCGCCCCGCCGGATGCGCGCGTACTGGAAGCCGTGCACGGTGTGGCGCGGCTCGAACACGTCGCCTTCGACCCCGGCGGAGACGACCTCGTCGCGCTGGTCGAGCACCACCAGGCCGTCGCCCTCGCGCTCGGAGTCGAGGTGCGACATGTCGAGGTCGCCCGACGGGTCGAGGTGCTCGCCATGCTCGATGACCGTGCGGGAGCCGCGGGGCCCGAGCCCGGTCAGGCGCACCCAGCCCGAGGCGTTCTGGCCGAAGTCGACGATCCAGTCGCCCGACTCGAGCCGGGTGAGGGTGGCGGGCGCGCGCTCCGCGACGCGGCGCACGGGCGGTGCGGGCGTCCACGAGACCGGCGGAGCGGTCACGACGCCGACGCGCGCGGCTCCCAGCTCCACGGGCTCCACGGTCAGATCGGTCGCCTGGCCGTCCATGAGGCCGGCGCGCACGATCGGGGATGTCCAGCTGGTCCAGGAGGCGTCGGTGCCGACGACCTCGGTCGTCCCGTCGTCGAAGACGAGGTGCAGCTCGGCGCGAGCGGCCACGTCGTCGCCGTCGGTCCACGCGGCCCGGGCGTGGAACGCGCCGACCTGACCCTGGTACCACCCGTCGGTGACGACGAGCTCGAGGGTGTTTCCGCCCGCGACGAGCGGCCCGGCCACGTCCGCGGCCTGCGCGTACACGGTCCTGTCGTACGACGTCGTTCCGGGCGACAGCTCCGCGGCGCCCACGCGCTCGCCGTTGACGAACGCCTCGTAGACGCCGAGGGCGGTCGAGTAGAGCCGGGCGCTGCGCACGGGGCGGTCGATCGCGAAGGTCCGCCGCAGGGAGTGGCCCGGCCGCTTGCCGAAGGCGGCCGACGCGCTCGCCTCGGCCGCTACCGGCGAGATCCACTCGGCGGTCCAGTCCGCGTCGAGCAGCCCCGCCTCGAACGCGTGCTCCTCACTCCAGTCGCCCCCGGTCGCGCGCACCCGCCAGCGCACGCGCTCGCCGCTGCGCAGCGGTCGCCACGGCCAGGCGTTCAGCCGGTGGGCGGGCGCGGTGGCGTTGGGGAGGGGTGTGCCGTCGATGCTCGCCGCGAGCTCGTAGCCCGCGGGCGTCGCC
>JAEWDJ010000002.1 GCA_023390155.1 Actinomycetes bacterium
GGCGACGCCCGCGAGGAGCCGCGCCGCGGTGAAGTCCGCCCGGTCCGCCTCGCGTCGCAGCCGATCGCGCCGGTCGCGCGCATCCGCGGCGAGCGGCTCACCGGGCAGCGTCGCGAGAACCTGCGCGGTCGACGCGACGAGCGCGATCGAGCGGGAGGGGGTCACGCGCCCACTGTACGGCCCGCGCCGGGCGGCGTCAGATCCAGCCGTCGAGCGCGCGCATGAAGCCGTCGTGGTCGTCACGGTTGATGACATGACCGGAGCCCGGCACCACGCGCACCTCGAAGCCCGCGTCGCGCAGGCGGTCGGCGACATCCGGCTTCACCAGGTAGGAGTTGTCCGCGAGCATCACGAGCGACGGCGCCATCATCACGGTCGGCGCCCGCATCACGCTCGGCTGGAGCACCGTCGGGATGGCGGCGCGGTCGAAGGCGCGGAACGTCTCGACCTCGATCGCGACGTCAGCCGGATCCCAGCGCGGGTTGCGCTTGGCGATGCGCGCGGCCGACTGCCGGGCCAGGGTCTTCAGGAAGGCGGGGGCGAGGAGCCGCTGGAACCGGTTCGCCGCCGGGCACGAGAAGGCCGGGTCGACGTACACGACCCGCTCGGGCTGCAGCCGATCGACCGCCAGGCTCACGGTCAGCCCGCCGAGCGAGTGCCCCATGACGAGCTCGGGCTCCCCGGGGACCGTGTCGACGATGTCCTGCGCCATCAGCTCGGCCGAGTACTCCTCGGCGCGCGGGCTGTGCCCGTGGCCCCGGAGGTCGACGGCGAGCACGTGGTAGCCGTGCTCGGCGAGCACCGGGCCGACCCGGCGCCAGTTGCGCGAGTCCGACATCACGCCGTGGACGAGGATCGCGTACCGGTCGCCGTGACCCCACTCCCGCGTGAACAACTGCATGGCCGACACGGTACGGCGCTGCGCTGTGCGGCGACTGGGCGACAGCCCGGACGCGGCTGTGCGCCGCGCGGTCCGCGCCGGACACGACCGCCCTCAGCGCCCGGTGTGGAACCGGTTCTGCGCCGCGGTGAGGCCCTCGCCCGCGATCTGCTCGATCGCGTCGGCGGCGTCGGCGATCAGGATGGGGAGGTTCTTGCGCTCCTCGGAGCTGAAGCCCTTGAGCACGTGGTCGGCCGCGGCCTGCGAACCCGGAGGGCGCCCGACGCCGACCCGGACGCGGGTGAAGTCACCGGTGCCGGTGGCCGCGATCACGTCGCGGACGCCGTTGTGCCCGCCGTGACCGCCGCCGAACTTGAGGCGCACGGTGTCGAACGGGATGTCCAGCTCGTCCTGCACCACGATCAGCTGCGACGGCGTGAGCGAGTAGAAGCGCAGGAGCTGCGAGACCGGCCCGCCGGACACGTTCATGTAGGTGTTCGGCTTGGCCAGCACGAACCGCGGCCCGCCGGGCGTCAGCCGCCCCTCGGCCACGGTGGAGTTCGTCTTGTGGGTCTTGAAGGTCAGACCGCCGCGCGAGGCGAGCTCGTCGAGGACCATCTGACCCACGTTGTGACGGGTGGCGGCGTAGCCGGGCCCGGGGTTGCCGAGCCCGACTACGAGCCAGGGTCCGTCCGTCGGACGGGATGATTCCATCGGGGAGGACTACTCCGCGGCCTCGGCGGAAGCCTCGCCGGCCTCCTCGGCGCCCTCGGCGGTCTCCTCGTCCTCGGCGCGCGCGGCGGCCGGGACGACGATGTTGAGGATGAGGAGGTCCTCGTCCTCGGCCAGGACGGCGCCCTTCGGGAGGGCGAAGTCCTTGGCGTGGTACTGGGTGCCCTCGACCGCGTCGGTCACGTCGACGACGATGCGCTCGGGGATGTGGGTGGCCTCGACCTCGAGCTTGATGGTCGGGATGTCGAGCACGGCGATGGTGCCCGAGAACGGCTCGCCCTCGACGTGCACCGGCACCTCGACCTGGACCTTCTCGCCCTGACGGACGACGATGAGGTCGAGGTGCTCGATGATCTGGAGCACCGGGTCCTTCTGCACGTCCTTGACGAGGACGAGCTGGCCCTTGCCGGCGATGTCGAGGTCGAGGACCGCGTTCGCCTTGCGGAGCAGGAGGCCGACCTGGTGGGCCGGGACGGTCACGTGGACCGGGTCGGTGCCGTGGCCGTAGATGACGGCGGGGATCTTGCCGGCGGCGCGGATCTTGCGGGCGGCGCCCTTGCCGAAGCGGTCGCGGACCTCTGCGACGACCTTGTTGGACTCGTCAGCCATGATGTTCTCCTTGCCGGGCGGGCCGGCGATCGGGCGAGCGGTGCTCGCAGTGTGGGATTGTTCGACTCGAGCGCATCGAGGTGCGCGAGGAAAGACTGCGTAGCCTGCTCCACCGCGTCGATCACGGAAGCCGTGCGGCACGCCGCACGCTTCCCTCGCCGAAGTTCAGTGACCGAGTCTAGCGGAAATCCGCGCGCGTCCGCTCCGCGATCGCGGCGGCCAGCGTCGCGGGCGCCTCGGCGACGTCGAGACGCATGCCGGCCTCGTCGGCGTCGACCGGCTCCAGGGTGGCCAGCTGGGAGGCGAGGAGCGACGGCGGCATGAAGTGACCGGGGCGTCCGGTCACGCGCTCGGTGAGCAGGGCGACGGAACCGTCGAGCTCGGCGAAGAACGCCGTGGGGGCCGCGGCACGGATGCGGTCGCGGTACGCGCGCTTGAGCGCCGAGCACGCGACCACCATCCCGGCGCCGCCCGCCTCCGCGAGCGTGCGCCCGACCGCGTCGAGCCAGGGCGCACGGTCCTCGTCGGTCAGCGGGACGCCCGACGCCATCTTGGCGACGTTCGCCGGCGGGTGCAGATCGTCGCCGTCGACGAACGGCGCCCCGAGGGCCTCCGCGGTCATCCGGCCGACCGTGCTCTTGCCCGAGCCGGACACGCCCATCACCACCACCAGCGGCTGCGCCACCGCGACCTCCTCCGTTCGACGTCCTCCCAGTATGGCGAGCGCCGGAGGGGCGAGAGGATCCGGCGCTCCGGTCATCCGGCCGCTCCGAAGCGCAGCAGGACCTTGCCGGAGGCGGCGGAGTCGCGCGCGGTCGCGAACGCCGCCAGGGCATCCTCGGCGGGGTACTCGTGCGTGACGACCGCGGAGACGTCGAGCGTGCCGTCGGCGAGGGCGGCGATCACGGCGTCGAGCTCGTCCGCGAACCGGAAGGACCCGACGAGCTCCAGCTC
>JAEWDJ010000029.1 GCA_023390155.1 Actinomycetes bacterium
GCGGCGGGCCGCGGGGCGGCCCGGTGATCAGTATGACGGGCGCGGCTCACGGCATCCCCGAAGCGGGATAGGGCGTGCTGTACGTGTCGCCGGAGGAGCGCGTCACGTGCACGGTCAGCGTCGGCGAGGGGTCGCCGGCGGGGACCTGGCAGCTGGCGGTCTGCCCGGCGGCCGGCATGTCGGAGCGCACCCCGCCGCAGCTGTACTGCACGGCCGCGTAGCCGGATCCCGTCGGCCAGGCGGTCCAGGTGAACGTGCCGGTCGCCGGGTCGAACCGCTGCCCGCCGATCGCCGTGCTCACGGCCACGCCGAGCGGGAAGCTGTTCGGGTTCTGCGCCGTGCACAGCTGGGTGCCGTCGGGGTACGACTCGCAGATCCTCGTGATAGTGATGGCGAGGTCCATGCCGTAGTGCGGGCCGTTCGCCCCGGCCACGAGCCCGCTCGTCCCGTTCAGCACGCCGCTGTCGACGGCGCCGCCACCGCTGGTGAGCGTGTACGAGATGGACGACGTCGTCCCGCTTCCCATCGCGTAGGCGACGCGCGTGAGGCTGAAGTCGAACAGGCTCGGCGCGCTCGGGCTGAGCGTCGCGTCCGCGCTCACGTCCGACACCTGTCCGGGCGCCTGGCGCGGCGTCGCCGTGATGACGGCGCTCGCGGTGCAGCCCTGGCCGTTGTAGGCGTAGACGATGAAGTTGTAGGTCTGGTTCGGCCGCAGCCCGGTGAAGTCCACACTCCCGCTCTGGACGCGTTTGAACGAGCCGGACTGCGGGTCCGTGTGCAGGGTCGGCGCGCCGCTCTCGACCCCCGTCACCGAGCAGTTCGGTGCCGCGGAGCCCTGGTAGACCCCCGCGAAGTAGTCGGTGATCGCCTTGCCGTTGTCGCCGAAGACGTTCGGCCAGCTCAGTACGACGGTGCGGCCGTCGCCCGTGTCGGGGGTCGCGGCGGGGGCCACGCCGGTGAGCACGGGCGCTCCCGCGGGGACGCCGGCCGTCTGCGTCTGGTTCCAGGTCGTGCGGCCCTGGTAGAACTCGTTGCGCGCGGCGACGGTGGCGCCGACCGAGACGCCGTTGGCGAGGTTCCCGTCGCTCACGTTCATCGAGTACGGGGTGCCCACCGCGTCCGAGCCGGAGACGAGGAGCGCGTTCGTGACGCCGCCGACCGTCACGAGGTACGAGGTGATCGGGCTCGCGCCGGCGGCGTCCGCGGGCTTGGTCCAGGTGATGCGCAGCCCGTGGTCGAGGGGCGTCGTCGCGACGGAGGCCGGCGCGTTCGGGATGACGTCCGACCAGGTGGGCTCCGCGTAGGCGGTCGGGTCCGAGAGGCCGAGCGCGTTGCGGGCGCGCACGCTCAGCCGCACCGCGTTGTCCGGGCCGTTGCCCGGCGTCTGGATGGCGCAGGAGGTCGTCGTGCAGGTCGTCGTCGAGAGCGTGGCGCCGCTCGCGGCCGAGGTCATCGTCACCTCGAAGCCGGTGATCGGCGCGTTGTTGAACGCGCCGGGGATCCAGCTCAGCGTGAGGCTTCGGTCGCCGATGGCGGCGATCTGCACGTTCGACACCGGGGAGGGGCGGTCCTGCACGGAGATGGTGATGGTCCCCCAGGTGTAGCGGTCCGGGTCGCCGGTGGCGTCGGCGACCTCGTACTGGAGGGTGGTGTCGGCCGGCGCGGCGGTCGACGAGACGGCGACGTCGAGCGTGGCGTTGTCCGCACTCGGCGTGATGCTCACCCCGTCCGGCAGCGCACCCCCGAGCCCGCGGACCGCGAGCACCCGCAGCGGCTTCGACGGGAACGGGTTCGTGGCCGCGTCGTTGGCCAGCACATCCACCCGGGTCGTCTGCCCGCGCGGCGCGATCACGCGGTCCGGCTGGGGGCTCGCGAGCGGCCGCGTCGAGGGCACCACGTTGAGGTCGATGCGTCCGGCCTGCCCCGCGTTGACCGCGTCCTTCACCCCGATGGAGATTGAGGGCGTCGAGCCTTTCGCCGTCCCGGCGGCCACGGTGATGGTCAGCTTCTGGCCGTTCAGGGCGGTGGTGACGCCGGCCGGCTGCGGGTTCTGGACGGTGTAGGCGAGCTCGCCCTGGTCCTTGGCGTACGGGTAGCTGGTGAGCTTCGTCAGATCGACGGTCTTGCTCTGGCCGGGCTCGAAGTCGATCAGCGCGCCGGTGAACACCGGCGGCTGGTTCTCGCGCGGGGTCACCTGGATCGGCAGCACGATCGTTGCCACGTTGCCCTGTGGATCGGTCGCGCTCGAACCGTCCGTCACCTGGAACGAGATGGACGCCGGCCCGAAGTAGCGCGCCGAGGAGGTGTACTGCAGCGTGTCGTTGCTGACGACGAGGTCCTCGCCGTTGGCGTGGGTCGCGCGCACGGTGGCGGCGTCCGTGAGCCGCACCTTCCGTCCGCCGACGGCGACGATGTAGTCGTTGAGGTGGATGGTCAGCGTCTTCTCGCTCACCACCGTGAGCTTGTCGGCGCCGCGCTTCACCTGCGGGAGGGCGTCGTCGTAGCCCGGGACCCGGACGAAGCCGTAGGCGACGACGGAGGAGTCCTCCGGGTTCGCGACGGCGAACGGCACGATCTGGCTCTTCGCCCCGATCGCCACCCGGATCCGCTTGCCGGCCGTGACCTGCGCCGTGTCGCCGTACCCGGGAACGACCGACAGGCGGAGGCTCGAGACCGGCCCGTCCGCGAAGAACACGTTGGCCAGCACGTTCACGTCGACGTGGTCCTTGCCGAGGATGTCAGAGAGGCCGAGCGTGGTGTCGTCCACGATCGGCCGCGCGGGCGGCGCCTTCGGGTCGACCGTCACCCGGAGGAAGGCCTGGCTCGTCCCGCCTCGCTCGTTCTGGATCGTGTAGAGGAACCCGTAGACGCCCTCCTTGGCGGGCGTGGTCACCACGACCAGCTCGCCGGCGACCTTCGCCTTGGCGGCGCCGTCGAGGGAGCTGACGGCCGTCACCGAGAGCGGGCTGCCGTCCGGGTCGCTGTCGTTGGCGAGCACCTGCACGCTGAGCGTGCGCCCGGGCCGGGCGGTGACGTCGTCCTCGATCGCGACCGGGTTGCGCGCCCCCTCCACGCGGGCGGCGATGCCGACGCGGACCGTCCCGGTGGCCCGCGCCCCGAGGGCGTCGACCACGGCGTAGGTGAAGGAGTCGGTGCCGGCCGCGTACTCCCCCGCCTGGAAGTCCATCCAGTCCGGGCCCGAGGCGATCACCGCGCCCTTCTGCGGGTTCGTCTCCTGCCCCACGAACTGCACGGAGTCGCCGTCGGGGTCGATGCCGGAGAGCGGGATGGTGATGCGGACGACGTCGCCCGCCAGGACGCGCGCCGTGACGGTCTTCGGCACCGGCGGGTTGTTGGTGGAGGCGTCCCGCTCGCGCACGGCGATCGTCACGTCCGCCGTCGCCCACTGCCCGTCCTCTCCCACCACCCGGTAGGCCGCCGTGTAGTTGCCGGGCTTCTCCGGCGCGAGGTAGCGCAGGTGGTCGCCGCTGGCGAACAGCAGGCCCGCGCCGGCGGGGAGCGGAGAGGCGAGGGCCGGGTCGAGGGTGAGCGTGTCGCCGTCCGGCTGCATGTCGTTCGCCAGCACCGGGATGTCGACCACGTCGCCGACCCGCACCGCGACCGAGTCCGGCGCGGCGATCGGTGGCTGGTGCACCGTCAGCGGCGGCAGCTGGACGATCGTGACCGTGCCGGTCGTCTCGGCGAGGCCGTTGCTGAGCCGGTAGTGGAAGTCGACCGGACCCGCGAGCGGACGGCCGAGCGTGACCCGCAGGGTCCGTTGCTGCAGCACCTGGACGTGGACGCCCGCACTCGCATCCGGCTCGGTCACCCCGGTCACGAGCAGCACGCCGCCGGAGGGGTCGATGTCGGTGGAGAGCACGTCGACGTCCTGCGTGGACTGCTCGCGGATGAATGCGGTGTGCGGCACGGCGATCGGCGCGGTCTTCGCGCCGGGCGGGGCCTTCACCTCCACCCGCACCAACCCGGTGCTCGTCACGACGCCGTCGGTCACCGAGTACTCGATGTTGTGGGTGCCGGCCTGGTCGGAGTCGAACCGGAAGGTCCCGCCCTGGTAGTCGGGGGTGAGGGTGGCGTCCGCCTTCGTGGGCACCGTCGCGAGCCGGACCGTCCCGTTTCCACCGCGCACGTGGTCGAGCGGCCGGATGGTGACCTCCTGCCCCTCGTACGCCAGCACGGCGAACGGGTCGGCGATGATCGGCACCTGCCCGGGCGGCCGCACGGTGACGGCCAGCAGGCCGGATCCCTCGGCCCGGCCGTCGGAGAGGACGAGGGGGACGTCCTTCACGTCGCCCCCGTCGCCGTGGTCCGAGTAGGCGACCTGCCCTTGCGGCGTGAACGTCACCGCGTCGGGGGCCGGAACGGTCGCCCCGGCGAGGTAGAAGGAGTCGCCGTCGGGGTCGAAGCAGTCCCCGAGCACGGTCGTGGTGACCCGGCCCCCGGTCTGGACGACCGCCTTCGCGTTGCGCACGCAGACCGGTGGCGCGTTCTCGTCAGGCCCGCGCACGGTGACCACGACGTGCGCGGTCGCGGTCCCGCCCCGCCCGTCCGAGATCGTGTAGTCGAAGGCGATCACGCCGGTGGCGGTGTCCGGCAGCGAGATCTGCAGCTGCTGGTCCGCGTTCGTCAGCTCGACCGTGCCCTGCGCCTCGGGGACGGCCGTGAACGAGTCGATCGTCAGCACGTCGCCGTTGGGGTCGTAGTCGTTGAGCAGCACGGGCAGCGGCGTGACACGGCCGGGGCGCGCCCCGAACTGGTCCGCGACCGCGACGGGAGGCTGCTCCTGCTTCTCGAACTGGGGGGCCGAGTCCTGCTTCGACTGGTCGACGAGCTCCTGCGTCGTCTTCTTCGAGACGAGCTCGTCCCAGTTGTCGATCCGGGCGTTGCCGCTCTGCACCGCCCACGAGACGCCCGAGCGCGCGTCGTTGAGCACCACGCGCTCGCGGTTCACGCGGAAGACCAGCGACGCTCCCGCGGGGACGTCCGCCAGCGCCGCACGCTCGCCCGTGCCGTCGGCGGCGCACGAGCGCCAGGTGACGCCGCTGTTCCACCCGGCATAGGTGCAGTCTCCCACCGTGACCGGCGCCGCCGGCGCGCCGGACGCGCCGGAGAACGGCCGGGAGGCCGCGGTCCCGTCGAGCGGCACCCGCACCAGCCCGGTCGTGGTGCCGATCCACACCGCGTCGCCGGTGGATGACGGCTGCTGGAGCACCGGGTCCGCTCCCGCGGCGAGCTGCGCCGACAGGTCGACGGCGCGCCCGTCGAGCCAGAGCCGGCGCTCGTCGGGATCGAGCAGGGCGGTGTGCCCGGCCACCGTGGTCACCGAGACGTTCGCCCCGTCGCCGGTCGTGGCCAGCGTCGTGGT
>JAEWDJ010000050.1 GCA_023390155.1 Actinomycetes bacterium
CCAGCCCGTCGAGCATCGCGGCGGTGGCGGCGCGGCCGTGGGTCTCCACGACCGCGACCACCACGTCCTTGCCGAGCGCCCGCAGCCGCTTGCCCTCTTCGAGCATCGCGTACGTCTTGCCGACGCCCGGCGCCGCACCGAGCATCACCCGCAGGCGGCCACGTGGCATCTCTACTCGTCCATCTCCGA
The DNA here is from genome assembly GCA_023390155.1 of Actinomycetes bacterium. Classification (GTDB taxonomy): domain Bacteria; phylum Actinomycetota; class Actinomycetes; order Actinomycetales; family Microbacteriaceae; genus Leifsonia. Next base: position 190 of record JAEWDJ010000050.1, read on the forward strand.
CAGCGCCAGGTTGAGCTGGAGCACGTTCACGGTCGGGTCCCCGAGGTAGCCGAGGTCCCGTCCCTGAATCTTAGACTCGACGAGCGCGCGCACCCGGTCCGCGGGCAGTCCGCGCGCCGCCGCGACGCGGTTGACCTGCAGCAGGGCGTAGGCGGGCGAGATGTGCGGGTCGAGGCCGGAGCCCGAGGCGGTGACCGCGTCGCCGGGGATCTCGGCCGGCCGCACCCCGTCCGACTCCGCGATGGCGGCGGTGCGTTCCTTCACGGCCTTCTGCTGCGCCGGGTTGGAGGCGGCGAGGTTGCTGCCCGAGGAGGCCGCCCCGTCGTAGCCGTCGCCGGCTGCGGAGGGCCGGGACTGGAACCACTGCGGGAGGGCGGCGCCCTTCGCGTCGGTGAAGCCCTGCCCGACGAGGGCGGAGCCGACGGGCTTGCCGTCCACCTCCACCAGCGAGCCGTTCGCCTGGGCGGGGAGCGCGAGCTGCCCGATCCCGGTGACCACGAAGGTGTAGCCGATGCCGAGCGCGATGGTCAGGACGATCATGGCGCGCAGGGCGACCCAGTACTGGCGCCAGGCGCCACGGAGCCGGTTCATTGTTCTGTCTCTTTCCGTGTCTCAGAAGCCGGGGATCAGCGCAACCACGAGGTCGATCAGCTTGATCCCGATGAAGGGGGCGATGATCCCGCCGAGCCCGTAGATCAGCAGGTTGCGGCCGAGGAGCTTCGAGGCCGCGGCCGGTCGGTAGGCCACGCCCCGCAGGGCGAGGGGGATGAGCGCCACGATGACGATCGCGTTGAAGATCACCGCCGACAGGATCGCCGAGGCGGGGGAGTGCAGCCCCATGATGTTGAGCGCCGACAGTCCCGGGAACGCGGCGACGAACATGGCGGGGATGATGGCGAAGTACTTGGCCACGTCGTTCGCGATCGAGAAGGTCGTCAGTGCTCCGCGGGTGATCAGCAGCTGCTTGCCGATGCGCACGATGTCGATGAGCTTGGTCGGGTCGGAGTCGAGGTCGACCATGTTGCCGGCCTCCTTCGCCGCCGACGTTCCCGTGTTCATCGCCACGCCGACGTCCGCCTGGGCGAGCGCCGGGGCGTCGTTCGTGCCGTCGCCGGTCATGGCGACGAGCGCGCCGCCCTCCTGCTCCCGTCGGATCAGGGCGAGCTTGTCCTCGGGCTTGGCCTCCGCCAGGAAGTCGTCGACGCCCGCCTCGGCCGCGATCGCCTTGGCGGTGAGCGGGTTGTCACCGGTGACCATCACCGTGCGGATGCCCATCCGGCGGATGTCGGCGAAGCGCTCCGCCAGCCCCTCCTTGACGACGTCCTTCAGGTGGATCACCCCGAGCACGGTGGCGGACCCGTCCGCGGCGCGGGTGGCGACCGCAAGGGGTGTGCCACCCGCCTCGGAGATGCGCTCGACCTCGGCATCCAGCTCGCGCAGGGCGCCGGCCTTCGGTCGCGTGCTCCCGGTCTGCGCCGCGCACTCGAGCGCCCAGGCGACGACGGCGCTCGCCGCGCCCTTGCGCACCTGCGTGCCGTCGGGGAGGTCGAGGCCGCTCATCCGGGTCTGCGCGGTGAACGGCACGATCTCGCCGTCGACGGCGGCGGGACGCTCGTAGCCCTGCTCCTGGGCGAGGTCGACGACCGACACGCCCTCCGGCGTCGGGTCGCTGAGCGAGGAGAGCGCTGCCGCGCGGATCAGAGCGTCGCGATCGGCTCCGCCCACCGCGACGAACTCGCTGGCGCGCCGGTTGCCGTAGGTGATCGTCCCCGTCTTGTCGAGGAGGAGTGTCGTCACGTCTCCCGCGGCCTCCACCGCGCGGCCCGACATCGCGAGCACGTTGTGCTGCACCAGCCGGTCCATGCCGGCGATGCCGATCGCCGAGATCAGCGCGCCGATGGTGGTGGGGATGAGGCAGACGAGCAGGGCGATCAGCACCGGGACCGTCGGCGCGGCATCGGAGTAGCCGGCGACGGGCTGCAGCACGAGCACCACGATCACGAAGATGATCGACAGGCTGGCCAGGAGGATGTTCAGCGCGACCTCGTTGGGCGTCTTCTGCCGGGCCGCGCCCTCCACGAGCGCGATCATCCGGTCGACGAAGGTCTCGCCCGGCTTGGAGGTGATGCGCACGACGATGCGGTCGGAGAGCACGCGCGTCCCGCCCGTGACCGCGCTCCGGTCTCCGCCGGACTCGCGCACGACCGGGGCGGACTCGCCGGTGATGGCCGATTCGTCGACGGTCGCGATGCCGCGGATCACGTCGCCGTCGCCCGGGATGAGCTCCCCGGCCGCGACCACCACCACGTCGCCCAGAGCGAGCTCGCTCGACGCGACCTGTGCGACCGACGCGCTCAGAGCCTCCGGGTCGGCGGTCTCGTCGTAGCGCTCCACGCGGTTGGCGAGCGTGGTGGAGCGGGTGGAGCGCAGGGTGGCCGCCTGCGCCTTGCCCCGGCCCTCCGCGACGGACTCCGCCAGGTTGGCGAAGACCACCGTCAGCCAGAGCCAGGCGGCGATGCTCCAGGTGAAGGCGAGCGCGGCGGGATCCGCGGTGCCCGCCCCGCCGACGAAGGGCTGGGCGACAGCGACGACGGTCGTCAGCGCGGCTCCGACCTCCACGATGAACATGACGGGGTTGCGCCACATCAGGCGCGGGTCGAGCTTGCGCAGCGCGCCGGGGAGGGCGGCCGCGAGCTGGGCGCCGCTGAACGCGCGGGACGCGGTCGGCTGCGGCTTCGGAGCGCGGGCGCTCCGGTTCGGGGTGAGCGTTGTCATGGTGTTACTGCAGCCCTTCCGCCAGGGGACCCAGCGCGAGAACGGGGAAATAGGTGAGAGCCGAGACGAGCACGATGGTTCCGACCATCAGCCCGACGAACTGCGGCCGGTGCGTGGGCAGCGTGCCGACGGTCGCGGGCACCTTGCCCTGCTGGGCGAGCGAGCCGGCGAGCGCCAGCACGAACACGATCGGCAGGAAACGGCCGAGGAACATCGCGACGCCGAGGGCGGTGTTGAGCCACGGGGTCGCCGCGGTGAGCCCGGCGAAGGCCGACCCGTTGTTGTTCGCGGCCGAGGTGAACGCGTAGAGCACCTCGCTGAAGCCGTGCAGCCCGGGGTTCAGGATCGAGGTCTTCTCGATGTCGGCGCGGACCACCGGGATGGCGAAGCTCAGCCCGGTCCCGATCAGCACGAGCGTCGGGGTGGTCAGGATGTAGAGGCTCGCGAGCTTGATCTCGCGCGGGCCGAGCTTCTTGCCGAGGTACTCCGGCGTCCGCCCGACCATGAGGCCCGCGACGAACACCGCGATCACCGCGATGACGAGGATGCCGTAGAGGCCCGATCCGACGCCGCCGGGGACGATCTCGCCCAGCATCATGTTGATCATCGCCATCATCCCGGCGAGCGGGCTGTAGCTGTCGAGCATCGAGTTCACCGCTCCGGTCGAGGTGGTGGTGCTCGTCGTGTCGAACAGCGTCGAGCCCAGCACGCCGAATGCGGTCTCCTTGCCCTCCATCGTGCCGGCCGACGCCTCGAAGAGCGTCATGGCGACGAGTGAGACGAGGAACAGCGCCGACATCGTGGCGAGGATGGCGTAGCCCTGCCGCTTGTCGCCGACCATCGTCCCGAAGGTGCGCGGCAGCGCGAACGGGATGAGGAGCATCAGCAGCACCTCGACCAGGTTGGTCCACGCCGTGGGGTTCTCGAACGGGTGGGCCGAGTTCGCGTTGTAGAACCCGCCGCCGTTCGTGCCGAGCAGCTTGATGGCCTCCTGCGAGGCGACCGGGCCGCCCGGGATCGACTGGGCCGCCCCCGTGAGCGTCGTCACGTGGTCGAAGCCGTTCAGGTTCTGCACCGCTCCTCCCGCGATCAGGACGATCGCGGCGATGACCGACAGGGGCAGGAGGATGCGCACGGTCCCGCGCAGCAGGTCAACCCAGAAGTTGCCGATCGTGCCGCTCGCCCGCCAGGCGAAGCCGCGCACGAGAGCCACGGCGACGGCCATGCCCACGGCGGCCGACACGAAGTTCTGCACGGCGAGGCCGGCGAACTGCACGGTGTAGCCGAGGGTCGCGTCCGGCGAGTACGACTGCCAGTTCGTGTTCGTCACGAACGAGATCGCGGTGTTGAACGCCGTCCCCTCCGGCACGGCGGGCATCCCGAGCGAGTACGGCAGCACCTGCTGCAGCCGCTGCAGGCCGTAGACGATCAGGATGCCGACGACCGAGAAGGCCAGCACCCCGCGCAGATACGCGGGCCAGGTCTGCCCCGACCGCGCATCCACCCCGATCAGCCGGTACACGCCGCGCTCGACGGCGAGGTCCCGGTCCGAGGTGTACACCCGCGCCATGTAATCGCCGAGCGGCCGGTAGGCGACGGCGAGCACGAGCACGAGCGTCGCCACCTGGGCGACGAACAGCCAGACGGCCGTCACGGAGTCCCCGCCCATCTCAGAACCGCTCCGGCTTCACGAGGGCGACGACCAGGTAGGCGATCGCGGCGACAGCGAGCAGCGCCGCGACCGCATTGATCACGATCACAGCTTCTCGACCCCCCGGCCGGCCAAGCCCACGACGACCGCGAGCACGACCACTCCGAGGAGGTAGACGACGTCCAGCAAGACTCTCTCCATCCATGAGGATGCCGCGACCGGCCGGCCGCGGCAGAAGAGAGTCCACACCCGGGCGGGCCGCCGGGGAGTCGTCCTAACGCATCCCTAACGGCCCGCCGCGGAATCCTTGCGGGTCGTTAACGCGTCGGCGCGGACCGGCGGCCGGCTCGAGCGGCGAAGTCGTCGAGCGCGGCCAGGATCGGCTGCGCATACCAGACCCGGTTGCGTCGCTGGGAGGTCGCGGCGAGGAGGATGCCCCGGTCGGTCAACGTCTCGATGGCGTTGTACGAGCCCTGGGGGGAGAGGCCGAGTCGTCCGGACACGAACGGCTGACTGACGACGGGCTGCGCGAACAGCAGATCGGCCAGACGGCGGGCGCCGGCGTCCGAGCGGATCCCCGTGAGGTCGGTCTCCCATCCCTCCCTGACCCCGGCCAGGTCGCCGACGAGTCGTCGCCCGTTGCGGACGGCATACCCGGCGGCGTCCGAGAACACGCCCACGATCGCATCGGCGTCGCCCTTGCGAAACGCGTTCAAAGCCGCGTAGTAGCGATCGACATCGTGGAGCAGTCCGGCCGAGACGGGGACGGCGATGTTGGTGGTCACGCGCGACGCTCGGAGCATCGCCTGGACGAGCGCTCGCCCCGTCCTGCCGTTGCCGTCCGGGAACGGATGGATGGTCTCGAACTGGGCGTGCGCCAGGGCGGCATGGACGAGGGCAGGGATGTCGTCGCGGTGGATGAAGGCGACCAGGTCGTCCATCGCCGCTGCGACCTCTGACGCATGCGGCGGGACGAATTCCGCGCCGTGCGGACCGATGCTGCCGCCTCCGATCCACACCTGTTCTGTCCGGTAGCCGCTGACGAGGGTCGGCGTGTGGTCTTCGAGCAGGGCGCGCTGCATCGCGACGATACTGTCGCCGTCGATGCGGTCCGCCAGACGGATCGCTGCCGTCATGGCACCGACGTTCCGCACGACAAGGGCGGCATTGCCTCGATCCCGCTCCCCGAGAACCGTCTCGGCGATGGCACGCGCTCCGCTCGTCAGATTCTCGATCTCGGAGGAGGAGGCGGATTCCGAGCGCAGCAGCACGTCGGCGAACGGGAGGAGCTGCGAGCCGACCTCCGCGTCGAACCGTGCGAGCAGCAGAGCGGCCTCTGTCGCCTCGGCGATGACCGCCGGCTTGAGGCCGACGGGGGTGTCCGCGATCCGGGGAACCACCGCCGCCTCATACGGGCCGCGACTCGACTCCCACTGCCGCCGCATGAGGTCGTCCCGGTCGAACCGCGAGGCCCAGGGGTGTCGCTGGTGGCGAATCGCAGGCCACGAGGCCGGTGCGACCATGGTTGACCGTCCTCACGTCTTATTCAAGCCTACCGGCGAGCCTTGAATAAGAGAATCGGACGCTACCCCTTCACCGCCAGCGCCGCCGCCCCGAGGATGCCCGCGTTGTTGCGGTGCACGGCCGGCACGATGTCGGTCTTGAGCTTCAGCAAGGGCAGGAACTCCTGGTAGTTCTTGGAGACGCCTCCGCCGACGATGAACAGGTCGGGGGTGAAGAGGAACTCGAGGGTCGAGTAGTACTTCTGGAGGCGCTTGGCCCACTTCTCCCAGCTCAGCTCCTCGCGTTCCTTCGCGGAGTAGGCGGCGCGGGACTCGGCGTCGTGTCCGCCGATCTCGAGGTGGCCGAGCTCGGCGTTCGGGATGAGGACGCCGTCGTAGATGAGGGCGGAGCCGATGCCGGTGCCGAGGGTGGTCATGATGACCAGGCCGTCCTTGCCCTTGGCCGCGCCGAAGCGGGTCTCGGCGTAGCCGGCGGCGTCGGCGTCGTTGACGAAGTGGATGTCGCGGCCGAGCGCCTTCTCGAACAGGTCCTCCGCGCGCAGGTCGATCCACTTCTTGGAGACGTTCGCGGCCGAGAGGGTGACGCCGTGGCTGACGATGGCGGGGAAGCACACGCCGACCGGGGCGTCGGGCTCGGCCTCGGCGAGCTGGTCGACGATCTGCTTGGTGACCTCGACGATGCCGTCGGGCTCGCCGCCCTCGGGGGTGGGGAGCTTCACGCGGTCGCTGATGAGCTCGCCGCTCTCCAGGTCGACCAGCCCTCCCTTGATGCCGGTTCCGCCGATGTCGATGCCGATGGCGTGCTTCTGAGCGCTCATGCCCACGAATCTACCGTGGCTCGTCCGCGGGCCGGGCACGCGTGGCCGTCGCGAGCGGCAGGAACAGGTCGTCGACGATCGAGACGAGCAGCGCGTCGTCGGCGGGCTGGAGACGCATCAGCATCTCGTGGCGGAGCGCCATCGTCGGCAGGTCGGCGACGATGGCGGGCAGGCGAGCCAGGTCGAGCTCGCCGCGGGCGTCGGCGCGCTGGAGGACGAGGTCGAGCTGCGACGGGCCGGGGGAGAGGAGGCGCTCCCGCAGCCCGGCGATGCCGCCCTCCGCCTCGGTGACGATGCCGGCGAAGCGCAGCATGATCAGCCCGACGATGCCGCTGCGGCGGTCGTTGAACTGGCGGAGGAGGTCGAGCATGTCCTCGCGCAGGCTGCCGTGGTCCTCGACGAGCAGGGGGTCGGTGTCGAAGTGGTGGCGGATCGCGGCGAGGGCGAGGTCGCTGCGGGAGGCCCAGCGCCGGGCGATCACGGGCCGGCTCGTCCCGGCGCGCGCGGCGACGGCCTCCATCGTCAGTCCCGCGTAGCCGGTCGCGTCGAGCTCGTCCCAGGCGGCGTCGAGGAGGGCGCTCTCGAGCTCCGCTCCGCGGCGGCGGCGGGCGGGTGCCGAATTAGAGTCCATTTGCGCATCTTATCGGATCGGCGTATCGTCCCGTTTAGATACACGATCGCATCTTAAGGAGTCATCCCGATGACAGCAGAGAAACTCGACCGGACCGTGGTCCGCACCGCGACGGCGCTCGTCGTCGGCGCCCTCGCGGTCGTCTTCGACACGACCATCCTGAGCATCGCCCTCCACTCGCTGGCGGCCGACCTCCACACCGACGTCGCCCGCATCCAGTGGGTCACCACGGGCTATCTG
>JAEWDJ010000058.1 GCA_023390155.1 Actinomycetes bacterium
CCGAGCCGCCCGCCCGCTCCCGCTCCTACGACCTCGGCACCGCCTCCCTCGTCTGCGTCGCGGCCGGCGAGGACCTGAACGCGGCCGTCCTGGCGGACCAGCACCTCCTCGTCGTGGAGCCGGGCGCGGACGCTCCGGCCGCCGCCTCCCGCACCGCCGGCCTCCTCACCACCTACGTCCAGACGCAGCTCTTCGACGACGCTGGGTACGGTGGCGCGTTCTTCCAGATCACCAACTCGAGCGCGTGCAACGGCAGCTCGGTGTACCAGTTCGGTCCGCTGAGCTCGGTCGGGTGGTCCGGCCGGGTGAGCTCGTTCAAGAGCTTCTCCGGGTGCACCACGAAGCTCTGGTCCGGCTCGTCGTACAGCGGGTCGAGCTACGGGTTCGCCGCCAGCGCCTCGAGCCTGGGCTCGATGAACGACCTCGCCAACTCCGTCAGCATCCGTTAGCGCCGCGACGGGAGGTTGTGGATCCTCCAAGTGCAGGCCCCCTGTTTTGGAGGATCCCACAACCGCCCCGCGGGAGGCGCGACCGCCCTTTGTAGGCGGCGCACCGACCGTTTCCGCTTCCGGCCCGACCGGTCGTAGCGTGGCTGCGACCGACGAGAGAATCGAAGAGGAACTCATGGTTGACACCGCCGAGCGCGTCCCCGCCACCCCTGCCGCATCCGTCCCCGAGCCCGCATCCGCACCCGCGGCGGGCCCCGCCCCGCGCGTCGACGTGGAGGCGCTGGGCCGCCAGCTGCTCGGCGACTGGGCCGAGGCGCGGCTCGCCTCGCGCGAGCTCTCGGGCCGGCCCGAGATGCAGAAGATCGAGGGGCTGTCGGTGGCGGACCACCGCAAGCGCGTCTTCGAGCAGCTCGGCCTGCTGGTCGAGCACGGTCAGGTGCACCGCGCCTTCCCGAAGTCCGTCGGCGGGATGGACGACCACGGTGGCAACATCGCCGCCTTCGAGGAGCTGGTCACGGCCGACCCGTCCCTCCAGATCAAGTCCGGCGTCCAGTGGGGCCTCTTCGGCGCGGCCGTGCTGCACCTCGGCACCGCGCCACACCACGAGAAGTACCTGCCCGGCATCATGTCGCTCGAGGTGCCCGGCGCCTTCGCGATGACGGAGACCGGCCACGGCTCCGACGTCGCCAGCATCGCGACCACCGCGACCTACGACCCGGAGTCGCAGGAGTTCGTTCTGGACACCCCGTTCCGCGGTGCTTGGAAGGACTACCTCGGCAACGCCGCGGTCGACGCGACCGCGGCCGTCGTGTTCGCCCAGCTGATCACGAAGGACGTGAACCACGGCGTCCACGCGTTCTACGTGCCGATCCGCGACGCGGCGGGCGCGTTCCTGCCCGGCGTCGGCGGCGAGGACGACGGCCAGAAGGGCGGCCTCAACGGCATCGACAACGGCCGCCTGCACTTCACCGGCGTCCGCATCCCGCGCACCGACCTGCTCAACCGCTACGGCGACGTCGCCGAGGACGGCACCTACTCGTCGCCCATCCAGAGCCCCGGCCGCCGCTTCTTCACCATGCTCGGCACGCTCGTCCAGGGCCGCGTCTCGCTCGACGGCTCCGCCACGATCGCGTCGAAGATCGGCCTCAAGATCGCGCTCACCTACGCGAACGAGCGCCGCCAGTTCACCGCCGGCAGCGACACGGACGAGGAGGTGCTGCTCGACTACCAGCGCCACCAGCGCCGCCTGCTGCCCCTGCTCGCGACCACCTACGCGGCGAGCTTCGCCCATGAGGTGTTCCTGCACAAGTTCGACGACGTGTTCAGCGGCGCGGCCGACAGCGACACCGACCGGCAGGACCTCGAGACGATCGCGGCCGCCCTGAAGCCGCTGAGCACCTGGCACGCGCTCGACACCCTCCAGGAGGCGCGCGAGGCGTGCGGCGGCTCCGGCTTCCTCACCGAGAACCGCATCACCTCGCTGCGGCAGGACCTCGACATCTGGGTCACCTTCGAGGGCGACAACAACGTGCTGCTCCAGCTGGTCGCCAAGCGGCTGCTGACCGATTACAGCAAGAAGTTCGCGAAGGCCGACGCCGGTGCGCTCGCCCGCTACGTCGTGACGCACGCCGCCGACCGCGCGTACCACGGCACCGGCCTCCGCAGCGTCGGCCAGACCGTCCGCGACTTCGGCTCGACGGCGCGCTCGGTGAACTGGCTGCAGGAGTCCGCCACCCAGCGCGAACTGCTCACGGACCGCGTCGAGACGATGATCGCCGAGATCGCCGGCCGCCTGCGCCCCGCCTCCAAGCTCGGCAAGAAGGCCGCCGCCGAGCTGTTCAACTCCCAGCAGAACGAGCTCATCGAGGCCGCCCGCGCCCACGGCGAGCTGCTCCAGTGGGAGGCCTTCACGGAGGCGCTCGAGCAGGCGCCCGACGCCGGCACCAAGCAGGTGCTGACCTGGCTGCGCGACCTCTTCGGCTTCGGGCTGATCGAGAAGCACCTCGCCTGGTACCTCATCCACGGCCGCCTCTCGCCCCAGCGCGCCCAGGCCGTCACCGCCTACATCGACCGCCTCCTCGCCCGTATCCGCCCGCACGCCGTCGACCTGGTCGACGCGTTCGGCTACGGACCGGAGCTGGTGCGCGCGAAGATCGCGAGCGGCGCCGAGGGCGAGCGCCAGGCCGAGGCCCGCGCCTACTTCGCCGAGCGCCGCGCCGCGGGCACGCTCCCGGCGCAGGAGAAGAGCCAGAAGAAGCGCTGACCCCCGTCGTCACGACACGCCGTCTCCCCGCTCGGGGAGGCGGCGTGTCGCGTCGAGCGGAGGGGCTAGAGCAGGCCGAGCGCGTGGACGGCGTCGCGCTCCTCCAGGAGCTCGGCGACGGACGCGTCGATGCGCTCGCGGGAGAACGCGTCGATGGCGAGGCCCTCGGCAATGCGCCACTCCCCGTCGATCGCGCGCACGGGGAAGGACGAGATCAGGCCGGCCGGCACGCCGTAGCTGCCGTCGGAGACGACCGCCGCGGAGGTCCAACCCTCGCCCGTCCCGTTCACCCAGTCGTGGACGTGGTCGATGGCGGCGCTCGCGGCGGAGGCCGCGCTCGAGGAGCCGCGCACCTGGATGATCTCGGCGCCGCGCCGGGCGACCCGCGGGATGTACTCGTCGGCCAGCCAGCGCTCGTCCACGAGCTCGGTCGCGGGGCGGCCGGCGACGGTGGCGTGGCTGAGGTCGGGGTACTGGCTGGCGGAGTGGTTGCCCCAGACGATCACGCCCTCGATCGCGGAGACGGGGACGTCGAGCCTCGCGGCGAGCTGGGCGACGGCACGGTTGTGGTCCAGCCGGGTCATCGCGGTGAACCGCTCGGCGGGCACGTCGGGCGCGTGGGCGCTCGCGATGAGCGCGTTGGTGTTGGCCGGGTTGCCGACCACGAGCACGCGGATGTCGTCGGCCGCACCCGCGTTGATGGCGGCGCCCTGCGGCCCGAAGATCGCGCCGTTGGCCTCCAGCAGGTCGGCCCGCTCCATCCCCGCACCGCGCGGCCGGGCGCCGACGAGAAGCGCGATGTTGGCTCCGTCGAAGGCGGCGGTGGCGTCCTCCGTGACGTCGATCCCGTGCAGCAGCGGGAAGGCGCCGTCCTGCAGTTCCAGCGCGGTCCCCTCGGCGGCGGAGCGGCCCGCGGGGATCTCGAGCAGGCGCAGGCGCACCGGGACGTCCCGGCCGAGCAGCTGACCGGACGCGATGCGGAAGAGCAGGGCGTAGCCGATCTGGCCACCCGCCCCGGTGACGGTCACGGTGACGGGGGAGGAGCTCATGGTGCGAGCCTAGCCTCCGGCGTACCGTGCGGGGCATGACGTTCAACCTGGATTCGGACATCAGCGGCGGCAGGGTCAAGCGGCGCGGCCGCACGGCGGGGATCGCCGCCGGCGGGGTCGGGCTCGGGGCGGTGGCGCTCTTCCTGATCGCGCAGCTGTTCGGCGTCGACGTGAGCGGGCTGGTCGGCGGGGACGCGTCGGGGACCCAGCAGATCGGGACCGGGTCGGAGCTGCAGGAGTGCACCACCGGCGCGGACGCGAACGCGAACGTCGACTGCCGGATGAAGGGCGCTGCGGCCTCCCTCGAGACGTACTGGTCGCAGGAGCCGCCCGCGCTCGGTGCGCAGTACTCGTCGCCGGAGTTCATCCTCTTCACCGGGAGCACGAGCACCGGGTGCGGTGCCGCCTCCAGCGCGACCGGCCCGTTCTACTGCCCGCCCGACCAGACCATCTACGTGGACACCGGCTTCTACGACGAGCTGCGGAACCGGTTCGGGTCGAGCGGAGGCCCGCTGGCGGAGATGTACGTGGTCGCGCACGAGTGGGGCCACCACATCCAGAACATCGGCGGCATCATGGACCAGCACACGAGCCGCGAGACCGGCGCCGCCTCGGACAGCGTGCGGCTGGAGCTGCAGGCGGACTGCTTCGCCGGGTCGTGGGCGGCGGCCGCCTCGTCGACGACCGACCGCAAGGGCGTGACCTTCCTCGAACCCATCACCCAGGAGCAGATCCAGGACGCGCTGAGCGCGGCGGCGGCCGTGGGCGACGACCGCATCCAGGAGGCCTCGACCGGCCGCGTCGACCCGGAGGGCTGGACGCACGGGTCGGCGGAGCAGCGGCAGCGGTGGTTCAGCACCGGGTTCCAGCAGGGGGCCGGGGCGTGCGACACGTTCTCGGTGGGGGCCGCGCAGCTCTGACCGGCGGTCGCCGGCTGCTGCGGCAACACCTCCTGGCGGGCACCGGGCTCAGCATCCCGTAGCCTGGGACGCGGTCGTCGAGGGGAGGCGGCCGGTGAAGGGGGACGACGGATGTACGCCGACAACAGCGGCTGGTGGTTCGCGCTCGCACTGGTGAACGCCGGGCTTGCCGAGCAGAAGGGGCGCTCGCGGCTGGCGTGGTTCCTGATCTCGCTGCTGCTCGGGCCGTTCGCCACCGCGTGGATCGTCATCGCACCGCGCGCGGAGGGCGTGTCGTCCGCTGCTCCCGAGGAGTGGCCGGCTGTCGCCCTGCTGATGGTCGCGATCGTGCTGGCGGGCATGGCGGTGATCGCGGGGATCGCCGCCGCGGGCAACGGCGAGGTCGGCCTGTGGATCGCGTGTGCGGTCGCCGTCGCCGGCAGCGCGCTGTTCGGGTTCGCGGCATGGCGCAAGCGACCGGCCGCGTCGCGGACGACGGAGTAGCGCCGGGCGATAGCCTCGACTCCATGCGCACCCTCTACCCCGAGATCGAGCCGTACGAGACCGGACTGCTGGAGGTCGGCGACGGGCAGCAGCTGTACTGGGAGGTCAGCGGGAATCCCGAGGGCAAGCCGGTGGTGTTCCTGCACGGCGGCCCGGGCGGTGGAACGACGCCGGCGCACCGCCGGCTGTTCGACCCGGCGAAGTACCGGATCGTGCTGTTCGACCAGCGCGGCTGCGGCAAGAGCCTCCCGCACGCGAGCGAACCGGAGGCGGACCTCGCGCTCAACACGACCTGGCACCTGGTGGCCGACATCGAGCGGCTGCGGGAGCACCTCGCCGTCGAGAAGTGGCAGGTCTTCGGCGGGTCGTGGGGCAGCACGCTGGCCCTCGCGTACGCGCAGACGCATCCCGAGCGGGTGACGGAGCTGGTGCTGCGCGGCATCTTCACCCTGCGGGCGGCGGAGCTCGACTGGTTCTACGAGGGCGGCGCGGCGGCGCTGTTCCCGGATCTGTGGGAAGGGTTCCTGGAGCCGGTGTCGGTGGAGGAGCGCGGGCACCTCATCCGGGCGTACAGCCGGCTGCTCGCCGATCCCGACCCGACGGTGCACGGCCCGGCGGCCGTCGCGTGGTCGCGCTGGGAGTCGTCGACGATCACGCTGCTGCCGCGGCCGGAGCTGGTGGAGACCTTCACCGAGCCGGAGTACGCCGTCGCCTTCGCGCGCATCGAGAACCACTTCTTCACGCACGGCGGCTGGTTCGAGGAGGGCCAGCTGATCCGCGACGCGCACCTGCTGGCCGACATCCCGGGCGTCATCGTGCAGGGCCGCTACGACGTGTGCACGCCGCCGATGACGGCGTGGGACCTGCACCGGGCGTGGCCGCAGGCGGAGCTGCGGATGATCCCGGACGCGGGGCACGCGTTCGACGAGCCCGGCATCCTGGACGCGCTGATCGAGGCCACCGACCGGTTCGCCGACCGATGAGCGGGCGGGTGGACGCGGGGGCCGGCGCGGACGCGGGGGTCGGCCCGGTTGCGGGCGCGCGCGGGACGAGCGGCGCGGTGCTGCTGGCGAACGTGCGGCCGTGGGGTGTGGAGGCGTCCGACATCCTGATCGAGGGCGGCACGATCGTCGCGGTCGAGCCGCACATGGCCGGGCGCCCGGCGCCGGCCGGCGGAGAGACCATCGACGGGCGCGGGCTGCTCGCGCTGCCGGGCTTCGTCAACGCGCACGCGCACCTCGACAAGAGCTGGTGGGGGCACGAGTGGGTGCCCTACGGCGGCGAGGCGACGACGCAGGGTCGCATCGCACATGAGCGCGCGCACCGGGACGAGCTCGGCATCCCGAGCCCCGACAGCACGCTGCAGCTGCTGCGCGCGCTGGTCGCGCAGGGGACGACCGCGTTCCGGTCGCACGTCGACGTCGACCTGGGCGTCGGGCTCCGCGGCATCGCGGTGGTGCGGGAGGCCGTGGCGGCGCTCGGCGTGCCGGTCGCGCTGGAGGTCGTGGCGTTTCCGCAGGACGGCGTGCTGCGGCGGCCCGGCGTGCTGGAGCTGCTCGACCGCGCGGCCGCCGAGAGCGCCGACCACGTCGGCGGACTCGACCCGGCCCTGATCGACCGCGACCCGGTCGGCCAGCTCGACGCGCTCTTCGAGATCGCGGACCGGCGCGGCGTCGGCCTCGACATCCACCTGCACGAGGGCGGCGAGCTCGGCGCGTTCGAGTACGACCTCATCATCGAGCGGACGCGCGCCCTCGGCCTGGCCGGGCGTGTGAACGTGGCGCACGGCTTCGCCATCGGCGACCTCCCTGCCGCACGGCAGCGCGCGCTCATCGATCGGCTGCGGGAGGCGGGGGTGTCGATCACGACCGTCGCCCCCATCAACGCGCCGCGCCTCCCCCTCGCCGAGCTGCGCGCCGCGGGCGTGCCGGTCGGCCTCGGCACCGACGGCATCCGCGACCTGTGGGGCCCCTACGGTGACGGCGACCTGCTGCGGCTCGCCACCCGGCTGGCCCAGCTC
>JAEWDJ010000080.1 GCA_023390155.1 Actinomycetes bacterium
GCCGTCGCCGCCGGCGCGGACGAGATCGACATGGTCATCGACCGCGGAGCGTTCCTGTCGGGCCGCTACGGCCTGGTCTTCGACGAGATCGTCGCCGTGAAGGAGGCGTGCCGCCGCCCCGACGGCAGCTCCGCGCACCTCAAGGTCATCCTCGAGACCGGCGAGCTGAACACCTACGACAACATCCGCCGCGCCTCCTGGCTCGCCATCCTCGCCGGCGGCGACTTCATCAAGACGTCCACCGGCAAGGTGTCCCCGGCGGCGACGCTGCCGACCACGCTCCTCATGCTCGAGGTCGTGCGCGATTGGCACCTGCTGACGGGCGAGGAGATCGGCGTGAAGCCGGCGGGCGGCATCCGCTCCTCGAAGGACGCGATCAAGTACCTCGTGACCGTCGCCGAGACGGTGGGCGAGCACTGGCTCCAGCCGCACCTGTTCCGCTTCGGCGCCTCCAGCCTCCTGAACGACGTGCTGCTGCAGCGCCAGAAGCTCGCGACCGGGCACTACTCCGGCGCCGACTACGTGACGATCGACTGAGACGAAAGCAGATCAGAATGAGTTTCCTCGAGTACGCGCCCGCCCCGGAGTCGCGGTCGATCCTCCACGTCCGCGACGAGTACGGGCTGTTCATCGACGGCGAGTTCGTCGCCGGCCACGGCACCCCGTTCCAGACGATCTCCCCGGCCACGGAGGAGCGCCTCGCCACCATCTCGACGGCCGACGCGTCCGACGTCGACACCGCCGTCGCCGCGGCGCGTCGTGCCTACGAGAAGGTCTGGTCGCGCATGAGCGGCACCGACCGCGGCAAGTACCTGTTCCGCATCGCGCGCCTCGTCCAGGAGCGCGCCCGGGAGCTGGCGGTCGCCGAGAGCCTCGACAACGGCAAGCCGATCAAGGAGAGCCGCGACGTCGACGTCCCGCTCGTCGCCGCCTGGTTCTTCTACTACGCCGGCTGGGCCGACAAGCTCGAGCACGCCGGTCTGGGCCCCGCGCCGCGCGCGCTCGGCGTCGCCGCGCAGGTGATCCCGTGGAACTTCCCGCTGCTGATGCTCGCGTGGAAGATCGCCCCGGCCCTGGCCGCGGGCAACACCGTCGTGCTGAAGCCCGCCGAGACCACGCCGCTGACCGCCCTCCTCTTCGCCGAGATCGTCCAGCAGGCCGACCTGCCGCCGGGCGTCGTCAACATCGTGACCGGTGCGGGGGAGACCGGGCAGTCGCTCGTCGCCCACCCGGACGTGAACAAGGTCGCCTTCATCGGCTCCACCGCGGTCGGCCGCGAGATCGCCCGCTCCGTAGCCGGCACCGACAAGAAGCTCACGCTCGAGCTCGGCGGCAAGGCGGCGAACATCGTCTTCGACGACGCCCCGATCGACCAGGCCGTGGAGGGCATCGTCAACGGCATCTTCTTCAACCAGGGCCACGTGTGCTGCGCCGGCAGCCGCCTCCTGGTGCAGGAGAGCATCCACGACGAGGTCGTCGACCGCCTGAAGCGCCGGCTCTCCACCCTGCGTCTCGGCGATCCGCTGGACAAGAACACCGACATCGGCGCCATCAACAGCGCCGAGCAGCTGCAGCGCATCCGTGAGCTCTCCGACATCGGCGAGGCCGAGGGCGCCGAGCGCTGGACGGCCGACTGCGCCATCCCCGTGAACGGGTTCTGGTTCGCGCCGACGATCTTCGACAACGTGTCGACCAGCCACCGCATCGCCCGCGAGGAGGTCTTCGGTCCCGTGCTCTCGGTGCTGACGTTCCGCACTCCGGCTGAGGCGATCGCGAAGGCCAACAACACGCCCTACGGTCTCTCGGCCGGGATCTGGAGCGACAAGGGCAGCCGCATCCTGGCGGTCGCCGACAAGCTCCGCGCCGGCGTGATCTGGGCGAACACCTTCAACCGGTTCGACCCGGCCAGCCCGTTCGGCGGCTACAAGGAGTCCGGCTACGGGCGCGAGGGAGGCCGTCACGGCCTCGGCGCGTACCTCGTGCCGGGTCGCGCCCTGCCGACCGCCTCCCGCGCCGTCACCCCCGCCCGCCCGACCCGCAAGGGAGCCACGAAATGAGCCCCCTGGCCGTGCCGAAGACCTACAAGCTCTACATCGGCGGGAAGTTCCCGCGCAGCGAGTCCGGACGCACCTACGAGGTTCTCTCGGCATCGGGCGCGTTCCTGGCCAACGCCGCGAAGGGGTCCCGCAAGGACGCCCGCGACGCGGTCGTGGCCGCGCGGTCCGCGGTCTCCGGCTGGGCGGGCGCCACGGCCTACAACCGCGGCCAGGTGCTGTACCGCATCGCCGAGCTGATGGAGGGCCGGCGGGCACAGTTCGTCGACGAGATCCAGAGCGCGGAGGGCGTCTCGGTGGCTGCCGCGGGAGCCCAGGTCGACGAGGCCATCGACCGCTGGGTCTGGTACGCCGGCTGGGCCGACAAGTTCGCCCAGGTGGCGGGCAACGCGAACCCCGTCGCGGGACCCTACTTCAACATCTCGGTGCCCGAGCCCACCGGTGTCGTCGGCGTGATCGCGCCGCAGGACTCCAGTCTGCTCGGCTTCGTCAGTGCGATCGCGCCCGTGCTCGTCGCGGGCAACACCGTGGTCGTCGTGGCCAGCGAGCGCTTCCCGCTCTCGGCGATCAGCCTGAGCGAGGTGCTCGCGACGAGCGACGTCCCCGGCGGCGTGGTCAACATCCTCACCGGGTCGCCGGCCGAGATCGCACCCTGGCTCGCGTCGCACGCCGACGTCAACGCTCTCGACCTCGTCGGCGCGGGCGCGCTCGACTGGGTCGACCTGCAGATCGCCGCGGCCGAGACGCTGAAGCGCGTCCTCCCACCCGAGAACGGCGCCGACGCCGCCGCGCCGTCGCTCGACCGCATCGCGTTCTTCACCGAGACGAAGACGGTCTGGCACACCAAGTCGCTGCTCTAGCCGACGCGCCGCTGCCCGGCTCCCGCCCCGACCCCCTCGCCCTCCCGGCCGATCTGGGGGAGGATGGAGGGAGTCGGGGAGGATGGTGCGAATGCCGGAGGAATGGGAGACGGGACGGGGCGCGGTCGCCCTGATCGGAGACAGTCTGACCCAGAGCGGGGACTGGGCGGCGTTGCTGCCCGGTGAGACGGTCTGGAACTTCGGCCTCGCCGGCGACACCACGGACGACGTGCTGGCCCGCCTCGACGACGTCATCGGCTCGCGCCCGGCGGTGGTGACGCTGCTGATCGGCACGAACGACCTGGCGTGGCGCCGGTCCGTCGAGCATGTGGTGCGCAACGTCGAGACCGCACTCGTCACGCTGCGCAAGGAGCTGCCGGAGGCGCGCATCCTGGCGCAGTCGGTGCTGCCGCGCGGCGCCGAGTTCGCCGACCAGATCAAGGACATCAACCGGCACCTGTGGCAGTTCGCCCCGACGGTGCACGCGGGCTGGCTCGACCTCTGGCCCGCGCTGGCGCTGGAGGACGGCGAGTTGAACCCGGCGTACACGGAGGACCGCCTCCACCTGAACGCCGAGGGCTACCGCGCCTGGGCGGCCGAGCTGGTGCCGGCGCTCGAGCGCGTGCGCGAGCTCCCGCCGTCGAGCCGCGCGATCGAGCTGCCCGACCTGGGCGGCGCCGCCTGAACGCAGGCGAACCCTGAGCGCAGGCGAACCCTGAGCACAGACACCGCCTGAGCCGGCGGAGAGACCCGACCGCTCAGCTGGAGCGCAGCAGCAGCGCGTAGAACTCGATGCCACGCAGCCAGGTGCGCACGAGGATGCGCTCGTCGCGCGCGTGCAGCGTCCCGCGCTCCTCGGCACTCATCTCGAACGGCGTGAAGCGGTAGACCGTGTCGCCGATCGCGGTGAAGTGCCGGCTGTCGCTGGCCCCCAGCATCACGTACGGCGTCACGATCGCCCGCGGGTGAACGTGCGCGAGCGCGTCGGACACGCGCTGCCACTGCGGACCCTCGCTCGGGGAGACGGGAGAGGGCTCGCTGGCGTCGACGGCCTCGATGCGCACCTGCGGGTCACGGATCGCCCGGCGGAGGTGCTCGAGCGTCTCGGCGACGGTCGAGCCGACGGCGATCCGCACGTTGACCACCGCCTCCGCCCGCTCGGGCAGCGCGTTCGCGGCCAGGCTGCCGCTCAGCTGCGTGACCGCCGTCGTCGTGCGCACGATCGCGCGGGTCTCGTCGGAGAGCCGGCCGAAGACCACGCGCAGGAGCGGCTGGAGGCGGCGGGCCCGCGTGAACACGGCTCGCAGCGGGCCCGACGCATGGGCGCCGAGCGTCTCCACCATCCGCAGGTTCGTCTCCGTCAACCGGGCGGGGAACGGTTTGGCGTTCAGGCGGGTGATGGCGCGGGCGAGCCGCACGGTGGCGGTCATCCGCGGGGGAGTGGAGGCGTGGCCGCCGTGCTGCTCCACCGTCAGACGTACTGAGGTGATGCCCTTCTCGCTCACGCCGACGACCGCGATCGGCCGGGTCACGCCCGGGAAGATCCTCTCGACGATCGCGCCGCCCTCGTCGAGCACGAGGGCGGGACGGACGCCGCGCTCGCGGAGCGCGGCGACGATGGCCTGCGCGCCGGATCCGACCGTCTCCTCATCGTGGCCGAAGCTGAGGTAGACGTCCTCCACGGGCGCGAAGCCCTCGCCGAGGAGTCGCTCGGCGGCCTCGAGCACCGCCACGACGGCGCCCTTGTCGTCGAGCGTGCCGCGGCTCCAGAGCACGCGGGCGTCGCCGGTGCCGGTCACCTCCGCGCCGAAGGGCGGGTGCTGCCAGCCCTCGTCGGTCGCCGGGACGACGTCGTAGTGGCCCATGAGGACGGTGGGGCGTCCGCTGGGTGCGCTCCCCGCCCAGCGGTAGAGCAGGGAGTGCCCGTGCCGTTCCCGCTCCAAGGTCGCGTGGACGCGGGGGTAGAGACCGGGGAGCGCCGCGATGAAGTCCTCGAACGCCGCCCAGTCGGTCGTCGCGACCTCGCGGCGGGACATGGTCGGGATGCGCAGGAGCGTCCGGAACCGGTCGAGGGCGGCGTCCTCGGCGGTCGCGAGCGGCGTCTCCTCGATCGCGCTCACTCTCCGGCCGCCGTCCGGAAGGCGGCCAGCGCGTCGTCGCTGAACAGTACGAAACGCACCAGCTCGACCGAGCCGACGCCGGAGGAGAGCACCGCGCGCACGGTGCTGACCGCGATGCGGGCGGCGTCGTCCATCGGCCAGCCGTAGATGCCGGCGGAGACGGCCGGGAAGGCGACCGTCCTGGCGCCCAACTCGCGGGCGACGCGCAGGGAGGACCGGTAGGCGTTCTGGAGCAGCGGCGTGCGATCCTCCGCCTCCGACCAGACCGGCCCGACGGTGTGGACGACCCACTCGGCCGGCAGCTCGCCGGCGGTGGTCGCAACCGCCTGGCCGGTCGGGAGGCCGTCGGGCAGCGTGGTCGCCCGGAGTTCGCGGCACGCCTCCAGGATCGCCGGTCCGCCCCTGCGGTGGATGGCGCCGTCGACGCCGCCGCCGCCCAGCAGGGAGCTGTTGGCGGCGTTGACGATCGCGTCCACGGCTTGCTCGGTGATGTCGCCGCGGACGATCTCGATCGGGTCGCTCATCTCAGCCCCGGTTGTTCGAGAGCTCGTAGACCTTGAGCAGCTCAAGGATCGCGTCGTCGCGCTGGCTGCCGCCCTCCTCGAACATCTCGGAGACGTGGGTCTTCAGGTGGTTCTCGACCAGGAGCTTGTTGAGCGAGCCGAGCGACTTCTGGATGGCGAGCGACTGGGTGATGATGTCGACGCAGTAGTCCTCGTTCTCGATCATCTTCTCCAGTCCGCGCAGCTGTCCCTCGAGGATGCGCGTGCGGTGGAGGGCGCGTTTCTTGATGTCGGCGATCACCTGTCCAGGATACCCCGGATCCCATATACCCCTATGGGGTATGTGCTACGGTGGACGACATGGAAACGACGTACGACATCCTGGGCATGACCTGCGCACACTGCGCGCGGGCCGTCAGCGACGAGCTCTCGACTCTGGCCGGGGTCGCCGGTGTGGATGTGGACGTGGCCGCGGGTACCGCGACCGTCGCCCATTCCGCGCCGCTGGACCCCGCTGCGGTCGCGGCGGCCGTCGAAGAGGCCGGGTACACCCTCGGCCGTCCCGACCGCCTCCCGCTGCTGTGACGGCGCCCGGGACGCTCGCCCGGGTCGACCTCGCGATCGACGGGATGACCTGCGCCAGCTGCGTCGCCCGGGTCGAGAAGCGCCTGGGCCGCGTGGAAGGCGTGACCGCGACGGTCAACCTCGCCACCGAGCGGGCGAGTGCGCTCGTGCCCGCCGGACTCGACGCGGCCGCCCTGGTCGCGGAGGTCGAGAAGGCGGGCTACGGCGCGCGCGTGGTCCACGAC
>JAEWDJ010000090.1 GCA_023390155.1 Actinomycetes bacterium
GCCTTACGCCAGTCGCGTCAGCCAGTTGTGACGGTCCGGGATGCGGCCGTACTGGATGTCCGTGAGCTCCTGACGGAGCGCCAGGGTGAGCTCCCCGGCGGGCGCCGTGATGTCGCCGATGGTGAACGTGTCCGACTTCAGCTCGCCGATCGGGGTGATCACCGCGGCGGTGCCGCAGGCGAACACCTCGACGATGTCGCCGCTCTCCACGCCGTCGCGCCACTCGTCGATCGTGACCTTGCGGCGCTCCACCGTGTGGCCGCGGTCGCGGGCGAGCTGCAGGATGGAGTCGAGCGTGATGCCGTCGAGGATGCTGTCGGACTCGGGCGTCACGACCGTGCCGTCCTTGTAGACGAGCACCACGTTCATCCCGCCGAGCTCCTCGAGGTACTTGCCCTCCACCGAGTCGAGGAACAGCACCTGGGCGCAGCCGTGCTCGGCGGCCTCCGCCTGCGGCAGGAGGCTCGACGCGTAGTTGCCGCCGGTCTTCGCCGCGCCCGTGCCGCCGTGGCCGGCGCGCGACCAGCGGTCGGAGAGCCAGATCGACACGGGGGCCACACCGCCGGTGAAGTAGGCGCCGGCGGGGCTCGCGATCAGGTAATACGCGACCTTGTTCGCGGGGCGCACCCCGAGGAACGCCTCCTTGGCGAACATGAAGGGCCGGAAGTAGAGGCTGGTCTCGGGAGCCGAAGGCACCCAGTCCGCGTCCACGGCGATGAGCTGCTTCAGCGAGTCCAGGAAGTGCTCGACGGGCAGCTCCGGGAGCGCCAGGCGGTAGGCCGAGCGCTGCATGCGGGCCGCGTTGGCCTCCGGGCGGAAGGTCCAGATCGAGCCGTCCTGGTGGCGATAGGCCTTCAGCCCCTCGAAGATCTCCTGGCCGTAGTGCAGCACCGCGGCCGACGGGTCGAGCTGGATGGGGCCGTACGGGGAGACGCGCGGCCGGTGCCACCCGCCCTTGGCCGACCAGCAGATGTCGACCATGTGGTCGGTGAAGTGGTTGCCGAAGCCCGGGTCGGCGAGGATCTCCGCGCGCTCGTCCGCGCTCCGCGCGGCCTCGTTGCGGGTGACCTGCCACAGGAGGCCGCTGGTCTCGGTGGGGCCGCTGGTGAGGGTGATGCTACTGGAAGTCATGAGAGTCCTTTGCGCTGCATGCGTGGAAGCAGGGTGATCTAATTCTGCGCCACCCGGGCGGCGATCGCGTCGCCGATCTCGGCGGTCGTGCGCTGCGCCCCGCTGCGGGAGGCCAGGTCGGCGGACACCGCCTGCTCCACGCGGGTCGCCTGCTCCTGGGCGCCGAGGTGGCGGAGCAGGAGTGCGACGGAGAGGATCGCGGCGGTGGGGTCGGCCTTCTGCTGGCCGGCGATGTCCGGAGCCGATCCGTGAACCGGTTCGAACATGCTCGGGAACGCGCCGGCGGGGTTGATGTTGCCCGACGCTGCCAGCCCGATGCCGCCGCTGATCGCGGCCGCGAGGTCGGTGAGGATGTCGCCGAAGAGGTTGTCCGTGACGATCACGTCAAATCTAGCAGGGTCCGTGACCAGGAAGATCGTCGCGGCGTCGACGTGGAGGTAGTCCACGGTGACGGAGGGGTGCTCGGCGGCGACCGCGTCCACGATCCGCTTCCACAGCCCGCCGGCGAAGGTCAGCACGTTCGTCTTGTGCACGAGGGTGAGCCGGCCGCGCCGCTGCTCCGCCTGTTCGAAGGCGAAGCGCACCACGCGATCGACGCCGAAGGCCGTGTTGACCGAGACCTCGTTCGCGATCTCGTGCGGGGTGCCCTGGCGGATGGCGCCGCCGTTGCCGACGTAGGGGCCCTCCGTGCCCTCGCGGACGACGACGAAGTCGACCTCTCCGGGGTTCGCCAGAGGGCTCGCGATGCCGGGGAACAGGGTCGTCGGGCGCAGGTTCACGTAGTGGTCGAGCGAGAAGCGGAGCTTCAGCAGCAGCCCGCGCTCGATGTTGGCGCCGGCCAGGCGGGGGTCGCCGGGCGTGCCGCCGACGGCGCCGAGCAGGATGGCGTCGTGCTCGGAGATCGCCGCGAGGTCCTCGTCGGTCAGCACGTCGCCCGTCGCGAGGTAGCGGTCGGCGCCGAGCGAGAAGTGCGTCTTCTCGAACGCGAGGTCGCTCCCGGCGGTCACCGCGTCGAGCACCTTGACCGCCTCGGCGATCACCTCCGGCCCGATTCCATCTCCGGGGATGACGGCGAGTCTGACGGTGTTCGGCATGGTGCTCCTGCGCTGATCGATGGGCGGAACCGGGGACAGAGCTACCCTATCGCCGCCCGCCGCCCCGCTCGGCTCAGGCCCGGCCGCGCAGCACGGTGAGGGCGAGCGCCGCGGCGGCCGCCATGAGCGCGACCCCGATGCCGGCGGTCAGCGCCACTCCGCTGTCGAACGCACGGTAGGCCGAGGAGAGCAGCTGGTCGGCGAGGTCCGCCGGCAGCGACTCCGCGACGTGCACGGCGCCGCCGAGGGTGTCGTGCGCCGCCCGTGCCTGCGCGTCGGTGAGCCCCGACGGGATCACCAGGGACAACCGGTACGACGCGGTGATCAGCGTCCCGAGCGTCGCCGTGCCGAGCACGGCCCCGAGCTCGTACGCCGTCTCCGAGACGGCGGAGGCGGCGCCGGACTTCTCGGCGGGCGCGCTGCTCAGGATGAGCTCGTTCGAGACGGTCTCCGCCGCGCCGATGCCGGCGCCGAGCAGCACGAACGCGGCCAGGAGCACGCCCCAGGACGCCCCTCCCCCGCTGAGCGCGATGACCAAGTAGCCGAGCGCCGACAGGCAGAGCCCGCTCGCCACCACGATGCCCGGCCGCACCCGGCGGGCGATCGGCACCACGACGAGCCCGGCGACGATCATGGTCGCGAGGCCGGGGATCAGCACGAGTCCGGCGTCGAGCGGCGCGAGGCCGAGCACCAGCTGGAGGTGTTGGGAGACGAAGAAGAGGAAGCCGACGAGCGCGACGACCGACAGGAGGTTGACCAGCACCGCACCGCTGAACGTCGCCCGCCGGAACAGCCGCATGTCGAGCATCGGCACCGGTCGCCGCAGCTGCCGCCGCACGAACAGGAAGCCGGCGGCGAGGCCGACCAGGATGGCGGCCACCGCGAGGACGCTCGGACCGTCGACCGCGAGCTCCTTGATGCCGTAGACCACGGGCGCCATCGTCACGAGCGACAGCAGGATGCTCGGCACGTCGATCGGCCCCGGATTCGGGTCCCGGGACTCGCGCACCAGCAGGGGCGTCAGCACCAGCAGCGGGATGAGCACGGGCACGGCGAGGAGGAACACCGACCCCCACCAGAAGTGCGCGATCAGGGCCCCGCCGACGATCGGACCGAGCGCCGACCCGGCCGCGAAGCCGGACGCCCACACCGCGATGGCCAGCCGGCGCTGCTCCCGGTCGGTGAAGATGCTGCGCAGCAGCGAGAGCGTCGAGGGCATGAGCATGGCACCGAAGAAGCCGAGGAGGGCGCGCGCCGCGATCAGCAGCTCGGCCGTCGGTGCGAACGCGGCGAGGGCCGAGACCGCGGCGAAGCCGGTGGCCCCGATCAGGAGGAGCCTGCGGCGCCCGATGCGGTCGCCGAGGCTCCCCATCGAGACGAGGAGGCCGGCGAGCACGAGCGGGTAGACGTCGATGATCCACAGCAGCGCGGTGCCGCTCGGCTCCAGCGCCTGCGAGATGGCGGGCAGCGCGAAGCTCAGCACGGTGTTGTCGACCGACACCAGGAGCACGGGGAGCATGAGGACGACGAGCGCCCACCATTCGCGCGCACCGGCGCGCGCGGGTGCGGTGACGACGGCGGGTGCGGTGTTCGTGGACATGCCAGCTACTATACCGTCCAGACGGTACAGTTGGCTGGGAATGCGGCTAGCATGGCGGCATGGCGTCCACCCCCACCGCCCGCGACCGCATCCTCGCCGCCTTCGAGGAGCTGCTCGCCGAGCAGAGCGAGCGGGCCGCCACGCTCGACGCGGTCGCGGCACGCGCCGGGGTCTCCAAGGGCGGCCTCCTCTACCACTTCGGCTCGAAGGACGCGCTGGTCGACGGCGTCCTGGCGCGGCTGGCCGAGCACGCCGAGCGCGATCTGGCCGCGATGCGGGCGGCGCCCGAGGGCCCGGTCGCGTACTTCATCCGCACCTCCGTCCCCGCCGCCGACGACCAGCTGGAACGCTCGATCGTGGCCGTGGCCCGCCTTGCGCAGAGCGCGGACCCGCGCGCCCGCGACGCCCTGGCGGCCATGCAGCGCGGCTGGATCGACGTCCTCGAAGAGACCGTGGGCGATCCCCTGGTCGCCCGCACGATCATGCTGATCGGCGACGGGATGTACTACAACGCGGCACTGCTGCCCGACGCGAGCACCGTGCTCCGCGACGAGACCGACATGAATCGGCTGATCGAGCTGGTCCAGCGCCTGGCCCGCCGGGACTGACGCGTCAGCCGAGCGCGTCGAGCAGACGCTGCAGCGAGCGCTGCGTGCGGTCATCGCCCGCGGCGGCGATCGCGACGCCCAGCTCCCGGGCCGCATCGCGGTCGCGACCGGCCAGCCGGAGCAGTTCGGCCCGGGCGGCGTGCGCCTGTGCGACCAGAGACCCCCGTGCCAGCTCGGGAGCCGCGTCCAGCTCGGCCAGCGCCACCTCCGGCCCGGCGTCCGGGCTGTGACCGTGCGCGACGATGCGGCCCAGTCGTGCCGCCGGACTGGGCCAGACCCGCACGAGCCCGTCGTAGAGCCGGGCGATCCCGCTCCAATCGGTG
>JAEWDJ010000127.1 GCA_023390155.1 Actinomycetes bacterium
GGGCGGGCGGGATCAGCGGTCAGCGGCGCCGTCGCCGCGTAGCAGCACGCCGACCCGAGCGGTCCGCTCCTCCCCGTGGAACAGGACACGGTGCGGCTCGGCGTCCTCGAACGCGAACCCGACCCCCTCGGCCAGCCGCCTGCTCTCCTCGTTGCCGGGCAGGTACTCCCACCGCAGCCGTTCGAAGCCCAGGCCGTCGGGGTCGAGCGCGTGCGCGACCACGGCGTCGAGGGCCTCGTGCATGAGCCCCTGCCCGCGGGATCCCGGCTCCAACCAGCAGCCGAGGGATGCGGAGCCGGCGCGCTCGTCGCGCCGGACCTCCGCCACCCCCACGAGCGGTGCGACCGGCTCTCGCCGGAGCGCCCACACGGTGTACTGCCGGCTCGCGAGACCGTGCGGGCAGTAACTGCGGACGAAGAACTCCGCGCTCTCCCGCGTGTACGGCTTCGGCAACGGAACCCAGCGCTGCGTCCGCTCGTCCTGGCACGCGGCCAGCACGGCGGGGATGTCGCTCTCGCGGGGCGCGTCGAGCACGAGCCGCGGCGTCCGGAGGGTCAGCACCCTCTCGACGCTAGCAGCGGGCGGCGCGCCCGGCCAGAGAACGTCAGAACGGCAGCAGCGGGTCGATCGCGACGGCGAGGAAGATGAGCGTCAGATAGGCGATCGAGCCGTGGAACACGCGCATCGGCGACACCGACTCGTGCCGGATGGCGAGGTTGTAGAGGCGGTGCGACTCGTAGAGGAACCAGCCGCCCACGACCAGCGAGATCGCGATGTAGAACAGCCCCATGTGCGCGACGGGGATGAGCAGCAGCGAGCACGCCACCATCGCCCACGCGTACAGGATGACCTGGAGTCCCACGACGGCACGGCCGCGGACCACCGCGAGCATCGGCACGCCGGCGTCCTTGTAGTCGGCGCGGTACTTCATCGAGAGCGGCCAGTAGTGCGGCGGCGTCCAGAGGAAGATGATCCCGAACAGGATGAACGGAGTCCAGTCGAGCGAGCCCGTGACGGCCGCCCAGCCGATGAGGACCGGCATGCAGCCCGCGACGCCGCCCCAGACGATGTTCTGCGGGGTGCGGCGCTTCAGGATGAGCGTGTAGAAGACGACGTAGAGCAGGATGGCGACGACCGACAGGGCCGCCGCGAGCCAGTTCGTGAACACGGCGAGGACGACGACCGAGGCGATGCCGAGGGCCCAGGCGAAGACGAGCGCCTCGCGGTCGCTCAGCTCGCCGGTGACCAGCGGACGGTTCTTCGTCCGGCGCATCACCCGGTCGATGTCGCGGTCGATGTAGCAGTTGAAGGCCCCGGCCGACCCGGCGGACATGTAGCCGCCGACCACGGTGGCGAGCACCAGCCAGAGGTTCGGGATGCCGTTCGCGGCGAGGATCATCGTCGGGACGGTCGTGACGAGCAGGAGCTCCACGACCCGCGGCTTGGTCAGGGAGAAATACGCCTTGACCTTCCGCGCGAGGCCGATGCGGCCCGGATCGACACGGCTCTCTACGGCGACGTCCATTGCTCCTCGTGATGTTCGCTCGGTGCGATGGCGGCGGCTCCTGAAAAGGCGCCCGCCGCTCTGCTCGCAGTCCCGCTGATCGCAGTCCCGGTCAAGTCTACGACACGTAGAAGCGGGTACCCCCCTCTGAGCCCTCGCACAACCCGCTGGGGGAACACGTCACGTTTCGTGCGCGTTACCTATACTTGGAGGTGCTCGCCAGCCGGAGCCCGTTTCCCGCGCGGCCGTTTGTAGGACTCATGACGCAGACGGGGGCCCGGCGCCGATGACGTCCACGGCGCGCACTACCTCAACCGGTGCGGGTACACGACGACCCTCACCACATCTACGAAGGGTCAGTTTTCACGTGGCAGCTCTGCAGTGGGATCCCATTGACAACAAGGCAGTAGACACGGCGCGCGTCCTCGCCGCCGATGCGGTGGAGAAGGTGGGCAACGGTCATCCCGGCACGGCGATGAGCCTCGCACCGGCCGCATACCTGCTGTTCCAGAAGGTCATGCGCCGCGATCCCAGCGACCAGCACTGGCTCGGCCGCGACCGCTTCATCCTCTCGGCGGGCCACAGCTCGCTGACCCAGTACGTGCAGCTCTACCTGGGCGGCTACGGCCTCGAGCTCGACGACCTCAAGGCGCTGCGCACCTGGGGCTCGCTGACCCCGGGACACCCGGAGTACGGCCACACCGATGGCGTCGAGATCACCACCGGCCCGCTCGGCCAGGGCATCTCCTCCTCGGTCGGCTTCGCCTACGCCGCCCGCTACGAGCGCGGCCTGTTCGACCCGGAGGCCGCGCCGGGCACCAGCCCGTTCGACCACTTCGTGTACGTGATCGCCGGCGACGGCGACCTGCAGGAGGGCGTGAGCTCGGAGGCCTCGAGCCTCGCCGGCCACCAGCAGCTCGGTAACCTGATCGCGATCTACGACAGCAACCAGATCTCGATCGAGGACGACACGAACATCGCCTTCACCGAGGACGTCAAGGCCCGCTACGAGGCCTACCACTGGCACGTCCAGGTCGTCGACTGGAAGAAGACCGGCGTCTACACCGAGGACGTCCAGGCGCTCAACGACGCGATCGTCGCCGCGCAGGGCGTGACCGACAAGCCGTCGCTCATCATCCTGAAGACCATCATCGGCTGGCCGAGCCCGAAGAAGCAGAACACCGGCAAGATCCACGGCTCCGCCCTGGGCGCCGACGAGCTCCGCGCCGTCAAGGAGGTGCTCGGCTTCGACCCCGAGAAGACCTTCGAGGTCGCCGACGAGGTCATCGAGCACACCCGCAAGGCCGTCGAGCGCGGCGCCGAGCAGCGCGCCGAGTGGCAGAAGGGCTTCGACGCCTGGGCCGCCGCGAACCCCGAGCGCAAGCAGCTCCTCGACCGCCTGCTGACGGGCGAGGTCCCCGCGGGCATCGAGGACGCGCTCCCCGTCTTCGAGCCGGGCAAGGACGTCTCCACCCGCGCCGCGAGCGGCAAGGTGCTCAACGCGATCGCGCCGATCATGCCCGAGCTCTGGGGCGGCTCCGCCGACCTCGCCGAGTCGAACAACACCACCATCGAGGGCGGCGCGTCGTTCGTGCCGAGCGAGCACTCGACCCACGAGTGGACCGGCAACCCCTACGGCCGCGTGCTTCACTTCGGCATCCGCGAGCACGCGATGGCGGCCATCCTGAACGGCATCGTGCTGCACGGCCCGACCCGCCCGTTCGGCGGCACGTTCCTCATCTTCAGCGACTACATGCGCCCCGCCGTCCGGCTGGCCGCGCTCATGAAGGTGCCGTCGATCTTCGTCTGGACGCACGACTCCGTCGCCCTCGGCGAGGACGGCCCGACGCACCAGCCGATCGAGCAGCTGTCGACGCTCCGCGCCATCCCGCACCTCGACGTCGTGCGCCCCGGTGACGCGAACGAGGTGGCCTACGCCTGGAAGACGATCCTCGAGCGCCGCAAGGGACCGGCCGGCATCGCGCTGACCCGCCAGAACATCCCCGTCTTCGAGCGCGGCGAGGGCGACGCCTCCGGCGACACCCTCGCGTCCGCGAAGAACGTCGCGAAGGGTGCCTACATCCTGGCCGAGGCGCCGAACGGCACCCCGGACGTCCTGTTCATCGCCACCGGCTCCGAGGTGCAGATCGCGCTCGAGGCCCGCGAGGTCCTGAAGGGCGAGGGCATCAACGCCCGCGTCGTCTCGGCCCCCTCGCTCGAGTGGTTCCACGAGCAGTCCGCCGAGTACCAGGAGCACGTCCTCCCCGCGTCCGTGAAGGCCCGCGTCTCGATCGAGGCCGGCCTCGCGCTCAGCTGGAACAAGATCGTCGGCGACCACGGTCGCAGCGTCTCGATCGAGCACTTCGGTGCCTCGGCCGACTACAAGACCCTGTTCCGCGAGTTCGGTATGACCACCGAGCACGCCGTCGCCGCCGCGAAGGAATCGCTCGCGTCGCTCTGAGCGCGGGCATGAGGAGATAGAAGAGAAATGACCGACACCACTCCCACCGCACAGCTCTCCGCCGCGGGCGTCAGCATCTGGCTGGACGACCTCTCCCGCGAGCGGATCGCCACGGGCGGCCTGCAGAAGCTGATCGCCGAGAAGAACGTGGTCGGTGTGACCACCAACCCGACGATCTTCGCCGCCGCGCTCACCAAGGGCGAGTCCTACGCCGACCAGGTGAAGACCCTGGCCGCCGCGGGCGTCAGCGTCGAGGACGCGATCTTCGAGATCACGACCGACGACGTCGCCGCCGCGAGCGACATCTTCACCGAGGTGTTCGAGCAGACCGAGGGCACCGACGGCCGCGTCTCGATCGAGGTCGAGCCGGGCCTCGCGCACGACGCCGCCGGCACCATCGAGGCGGCCAAGAAGCTCGCCGCCAAGGTCGACAAGCCGAACGTGCTGATCAAGATCCCCGCGACGGTCGAGGGCCTCGAGGCCATCACCGAGACCATCGCGGCCGGCATCAGCGTCAACGTGACCCTGATCTTCAGCCTCGACCGCTACAAGGCCGTCATCGACGCCTACCTCACCGGTCTCGAGAAGGCCAAGGAGGCGGGCATCGACCTCTCCGGCATCCAGTCGGTCGCCTCGTTCTTCGTGTCGCGCGTCGACACCGAGATCGACAAGCGCCTGACCGCGATCGGCACCGACGAGGCGAACGCACTGAAGAGCAAGGCCGGCATCGCGAACGCGCGCCTCGCCTACGAGGTGTACGAGCAGGCCTTCGCCTCCGACCGCGCCAAGGCCCTCGTGGCCGCCGGCGCGAACGAGCAGCGTCCGCTCTGGGCCTCGACCGGCGTCAAGGACCCGAGCCTGCCCGACACGCTCTACGTGACCGAGCTCGTCGCCCCGAACACCGTCAACACCATGCCGGAGAAGACGCTCGACGCGACCTTCGACCACGGCGTGATCACCGGCGACACCGTCACCGGCAACTACGCCGACGCGAAGGGCGTGCTCGACGCGCTCGCCGCTCTCGGCGTCGACTACGACGACGTGACGGCCACCCTCGAGCGCGAGGGCGTCGACAAGTTCAACGTCTCGTGGGGCGAGCTCGTCGAGACCGTGAAGACCGCTCTGGAGGCGGCCAAGTGACGTTCCGCATCCACGTCACCGGACCGGCCGCCGACGCGGTCGCGTCCGTCGTCCCCCAGCTCGTGGCCGACAAGGTCGCGTCCGGCATCACCGCGCTCGACCCGGCCCTCTGGGGCCCCGACGCGGAGGCCGAGGCGGCCAAGCGCCTCGGCTGGACCGAGGCCGTCGCGATCTCGCGACCGCTCGTCGCCGAGATCGTCGCCCACCGCGAGAAGCTGCACGCCGCCGGCGTGAACCACATCGTGCTCGGCGGCATGGGCGGCTCGTCGCTGGCCCCCGAGGTCATCACCCGCACGGCCGAGGCCGAGCTCACCGTGCTCGACTCGACCGACCCCGGCCAGGTCCTCGCGGCTCTCCGCGACCGCCTCGCCGAGACCGCCGTGGTGATCTCCTCGAAGTCGGGCTCCACCCTGGAGACCGACAGCCAGCGCCGCATCTACGAGAAGTGGTTCCGCGACGCGGGCATCGACCCGGCCGAGCGCATCGTCGTCGTCACCGACCCGGGCTCGCCGCTCGACGAGTCGGCGCGCGCCGCGGGCTATCGCGTGTTCAACGCCGACCCGAACGTGGGCGGCCGCTACTCGGCGCTGACCGCGTTCGGCCTCGTGCCCTCCGGGCTCGCGGGCGTCGACATCTCCGAGCTGCTCGACGAGGCCGAGGCCACCGCCATCGAGCTCGCCGTCGACAACGAGGAGAACCCGGGCCTCGTGCTCGGCGCCGCCATCGCCGGCACGAACCCGCTGAAGGACAAGCTCGGGATCGTCGCCGACGGCACGCACATCGTGGGCTTCGCCGACTGGGCCGAGCAGCTGATCGCCGAGTCGACCGGCAAGGAGGGCACCGGCCTCCTCCCCGTCGTGCTCGACAAGCTGGCGCCCGAGCTCGAGTTCAAGCCGGCCGACCTCCAGGTCGTCCGGCTCGTGGCCAACGCCGAGGCGCACCACCTCTTCCCGGCCGACCGCCACGAGGGCGAGATCCTCGTCTCCGGCAGCCTCGGCGCCCAGCTCCTCGTGTGGGAGTACGCCGTCGCCGTCGCGGGCCGCCTGCTCGGCATCAACCCGTTCGACCAGCCGGACGTGGAGGCCGCCAAGGCCGCCGCGCGCGCCCTGCTCGACGACCGTCCCGAGACCCCGGCCCCCGCCTTCACCGCGGGCGGCATCGAGGTGCGCTCGACCCGCGACTTCCTCGCCGGTGCGACCACCCTCGACGCCGCCGTTGACGCGCTGCTCGCGCAGCTCGGCCCGGACGGCTACGTCTCGGTGCAGGCCTACGTCGACCGTCTCGCGCTCCCCCAGCTCGAGGGCGTGCGCGACCTGCTCGCCGCCAAGGCCAAGCGCCCCGTCACCTTCGGGTGGGGCCCCCGCTTCCTGCACTCGACCGGTCAGTTCCACAAGGGCGGCCCCGCCGTCGGCGTGTTCCTGCAGATCACGGCGACCGCCCCCGAGGACCTCGAGATCCCGGACCGTCCGTTCACCTTCGGCCAGCTGATCCAGGCCCAGGCCGCCGGTGACGCCAGCGTGCTCGGCGCGCACGGCCGTCCGGTGCTCACCCTCACGCTCACGAACCCCGAGGCGGACGTCGTCTCGCTGTTCGAGGCCGTCAACTGACCAGCGGCGCCTCGCGCCGATCAAGGAGATCGATGTCCCCGGTGGAAATCACCCCGGAGTTCAACCCGCTGCGGTTGGCCTCCGATCGCCGCCTCAACCGCATCGCCGGACCGAGCAGTCTCATCATCTTCGGCGTGACAGGTGACCTGTCGCGCAAGAAGCTGATGCCGGCGGTGTACGACCTCGCCAACCGCGGCCTCCTGCCGCCCGGGTTCTCGCTCGTCGGGTTCGCCCGGCGCGACTGGGAGGACCAGGACTTCGAGAAGGTCGTCCACGACGCGGTCAAGCAGTACGCACGCACCCCGTTCGACGAGGACGTCTGGAAGCAGCTCGCACAGGGCATCCGCTTCGTCCCCGGCGAGTTCGACGACGACGAGGCGTTCGCCCGCCTCAAGGAGACCGTCGAGGAGCTGGACCGCGAGCGCGGAACCATGGGCAACCACGCGTTCTACCTCTCGATCCCGCCCAAGGCGTTCCCGATCGTGACCGAGCAGCTCAGCCGCTCCGGACTGGCCGACCAGTCCGGAGACGGCTGGCGCCGCGTCGTCATCGAGAAGCCGTTCGGCCACGACCTGCAGTCGGCTCGCGAGCTGAACGCGGTCGTGGAGTCCGTCTTCCCGCCAGACTCGGTGTTCCGCATCGACCACTACCTCGGCAAGGAGACGGTCCAGAACATCCTGGCGCTGCGCTTCGCGAATGAGCTGTACGAGCCGATCTGGAACGCGAACTACGTCGACCACGTGCAGATCACCATGGCCGAGGACATCGGCGTCGGTGGTCGCGCGGGCTACTACGACGGGATCGGCGCCGCGCGCGACGTCATCCAGAACCACCTCCTGCAGCTCCTCGCGCTCACCGCGATGGAGGAGCCCATCTCGTTCGACGCCGCGGACCTCCGCGCCGAGAAGGAGAAGGTGCTCGCCGCCGTCCGCCTGCCGAAGGACCTCGCCACGGCGACGGCCCGCGGGCAGTACTCGAGCGGCTGGCAGGGCGGCGAGAAGGTCGTCGGCTTCCTGGACGAGGACGGGATGAACCCCCAGTCGACCACGGAGACCTACGCGGCCATCAAGCTCGACATCGGCACGCGCCGGTGGGCGGGTGTGCCGTTCTACCTCCGCGCGGGCAAGCGCCTCGGCCGCCGCGTCACCGAGATCGCCGTCGTCTTCAAGCGCGCCCCGCAGCAGCTGTTCGCGGAGTCGCAGACCTCGGCGCTCGGCCAGAACGCGCTCGTCATCCGCGTCCAGCCGGACGAGGGCGTGACGATCCGCTTCGGCTCCAAGGTGCCCGGCGCCGGCATGCAGGTGCGCGACGTGAGCATGGACTTCGGCTACGGCCACGCGTTCACCGAGGCGAGCCCGGAGGCGTACGAGCGGCTCATCCTGGATGTGCTCCTCGGCGACCCGCCGCTGTTCCCGCGCCACGAAGAGGTCGAGCTCTCGTGGAAGATCCTCGACCCGATCGAGCGGTTCTGGGAGACCCAGGGCCAGCCCGAGCAGTATCGCCCCGGCACGTGGGGCCCGAGTTCCGCCGACGAGCTCCTCGCCCGCGACGGACGCGTCTGGAGGCGCCCATGATCGTCGATCTGCCCGACACCACCGTCAGCAACATCTCGAAGGCGCTGGTCAAGATCCGCGAGGAGGGCGGCGCCGTCGCCCTCGGCCGGGTGCTCACCCTCGTGATCGCGACCCACCTCGGTCAGGAGGAGGAGGCCATCGAGGCCGCCAACGACGCCTCCCGCGAGCACCCGATGCGCGTCATCGTGGTCTCGACCGAGGAGGAGCGCAGCCACAACGGCGAGGGCCGTCTCGACGCGCAGATTCGCGTGGGCGGCGACGCCGGCGCGAGCGAGGTCATCGTGCTCCGCGCCTA
Source organism: Actinomycetes bacterium (assembly GCA_023390155.1). GTDB lineage: Bacteria > Actinomycetota > Actinomycetes > Actinomycetales > Microbacteriaceae > Leifsonia. The sequence continues at coordinate 8,582 of JAEWDJ010000127.1, forward strand.
CGGCGAGACGGCGAGCGACGAGGAGGGCCTGGTCACCGGCCTGCTCCTCCCCGACGCCCCCGTCGTGGTCTGGTGGCCCGGCATCGCGCCGGCCAAGGTCTCGCACTCGCCGCTCGGCCGCATCGCGACGCGCCGCATCACGGACGCGTCCGCGCAGCCGAACCCGCAGGAGGCGCTGTATCACCTGGCCGAGACGTACGCCCCGGGCGACACCGACTTCGCCTGGACGCGCCTCACCCTGTGGCGCGCCCAGCTCGCGGCGGTGCTCGACCAGCCGCCGTACGAGCCGATCACCGCGGTGGAGGTCGCCGGTGCGGCGGACTCCCCCAGCACCCTTCTCCTCGCCGCATGGCTGCGTCTGCAGCTCCAGGTGCCCGTGCAGTACGACCTCGCCTCGCGCGCGATCGGCTCCGGCGGCATCCACGGCGTCCGCATGGAGCGTGCGTCCGGCACGATCGAGCTCGAGCGGGAGATCCCGAACGTGGCTCGTCTCTCCCAGCCCGGCCAGCCGACGCACGATCTGGCTCTGCCGCGCCGCAGCCTCCGCGACTGCCTCGCCGAGGAATTGCGTAGGCTGGACCCGGACGACCTCTACGGCGAGGTGATCACAAAGGGTCTCGGGCTCCTCGAGACCACCGACGAAGGAGCGGGCGCGAGCGCATGACGAATGAACGGCGGGTGCTCGTTCACCCCGACAAAGAGGCGCTCACGGCGTCGGTGGCCGCACGGTTCCTCACCAAGACCATCGACATCCTCGATGACCTCGACGGGGCGCACATCGCACTCACCGGCGGCACGATGGGCATCGCGGTGCTGGAGGCGGTCAACGCCTCCCCCGCCCGCGACACGATCGACTGGTCGAAGGTCCACTTCTGGTGGGGCGACGAGCGGTTCGTCGAGAAGGCGAGCGCCGACCGCAACGAGCGTCAGGCTCGGGAGGCGCTGCTCGACCACATCGCGGTGCCGCCGGAGAACATCCACCCGTTCCCCGCGTCCGACGAGATCGCCGACATCGACGAGGCCGCGCGCGTCTACGCCGCCGAGCTCGCGGCGTTCGCGTCTGAGGGGCTCGAGTTCCCGCGGTTCGACATCACGTTCCTCGGTGTCGGACCGGACGGGCACATCGCGTCCCTGTTCCCGGACCGCCCGGGCATCCGCGAGACGGAGGCGACGGTGATCGCCGAGCGCGAGTCCCCGAAGCCGCCGCCACTGCGACTCAGCCTGACCCGCCCGGTGCTGAACGCGTCGGACCGGATCTGGCTGGTGCTCTCGGGCTCCGACAAGGCGAGCGCCCTCGGCCTCGCCCTGGCGGGCGCGAGCTACACCGAGGTGCCGGTCGCGGGCGCCAAGGGCCGCAAGCGGACCGTGTTCTTCGTGGACAAGGATGCCGCGGTCGATGTGCCGGAGAATCTCATCGCCCCCAGCTACTGACACGACACCACGACGAAGCCCCGCCGGTCAGCGACTGGCGGGGCTTCGTCGTTGCAGAACCGGGCGCCCTCCGCACGCCTCCGAACGCACGAGAAGGGCCGCTCACGTAGTCGTGAGC
>JAEWDJ010000133.1 GCA_023390155.1 Actinomycetes bacterium
GGCGACGAGGCTCGCGACGCCGAGGGAGGCGAGCGCGCGGGCCGCCGCCTTCGGCTTGCCGAGCGCCACGAGCACGCCCGCCACCGCGAACCAGAGCTTTCCGTGATCGGCGCCCGCGGCGAACAGCCGCCAGAACGTGTCGACGCCGCGACCGGTGCGGCGGGCGTTCACGCGGGAGGCGACGGAGCTGTCGAGGCGGCGGATGCGCGCGCCGACCGGGACGGGCCGGCGCTGACGGGAGGAGGCCATGCCCCACACCGTAGCCCAGGGGTCCGGCGGGCCGACGGGGTTTGCGGGCGCCGCGCGCGGCAGCGGTAGGATCGACGACGTGAGCACGCACGTTACCGCCCCCAGCACGTCCCACTCCGAGGCCACGGTCGTCGACGACGAGCACGGCTCGCTCGTCCGCAGCCTGAGCGCGACCCTGCCGGGCCCGCTCGGCTCGATCATCGCCACCGTGGTGGTGCTGGTCAGCCTCGTCTTCGGCATCTGGAGCCTGGTGGCCACCTGGAGCGGCAACCCGGGCGCGGCGCTCCCCCTCTTCCAGGTCTTCGTGGCCGGCACCGTCGTGTCGCTCAATGCGATCTACGCCCGTAAGACCTTCAGTTACGTGATCACCCTCATCGGCGCCGTGCTCTGGCTCTGGGTGTCGGTCACGCCGTTCGACGCCTTCTGGCAGACGGTGCTGCAGGCCGTGACCTTCACCATCATGGTCGCCGGCGCGGTGTTCTCCACCGCCGCCGTGTCGCTCAGCAAGAAGCCGCGGTTCTGAGCCCGGAGAACGCTCCGGACACGAAGGAGCCCGACGATACGACCCTGGCGCGCCGGCGCCACTTCGTCGACCTCGCCCCGCTGAGGGAGTCGCCCGCGTTCGCGCGGCTGTGGCTCGGTGGCGCGATCTCGGGCATCGGCGGCCAGATGACCATCGTCGCCGTCGGCCTCCACATCTACGACCTCACGGGATCGACGCTCGCCGTCGCGCTCGTCGCCCTGTTCGCCCTCGGGCCGATGATCGTGTTCGGCCTCTACGGCGGCGTGCTGGCCGATGCCTTCGACCGACGGCTGGTCGCCCTGGTCACCGCCATCGTCGCGTGGGCGTCGACGGCGGGCATCGCGGTGTTCGCCTGGCTCGACATCCAGGTCGTCTGGCCGCTGTACGTGCTCACCACGATCAACGCCGTCGCCTCGGTGATGATCGGCGGGACGCGCCAGGCCATCACCCCGCGCCTGCTGCCCACCCGGCTCCTGCCTGCGGCGAGCGCGCTCGGCGGCATCAGCATGGGCGTGATGGTCACGGTCGGCCCGGCGCTGGCCGGCGTGCTGGTGGCGACGGTCGGCATCCCCTGGACCTACACGCTCGACGTGCTGCTCTTCACGGCGGCGTTCCTCGGCATCTTCACCCTCCCCGCGATCGTGCCGGAAGGCGAGAAGCAGAGCGCCGGGCTCTCCTCGGTGCTCCAGGGTCTCCGGTTCCTGCGCTCGGCGCCGAACCTCAGCATGACCTTCGTCCTCGATGTCATCGCGATGACCTTCGGGCAGCCGCGCGCGCTCTTCCCCGCCGTCGGCGCCGTGCTGATCGGCGGCGGTCCGGTCACGGTCGGCATCCTGACCGCGGCGGGCGCGGTCGGCACCCTGGTGTCGAGCGTGTTCTCCGGCCGGCTCGGGCACGTGCGCTGGCAGGGGCGCGCGGTGGAGCGGGCCATCCTGGTCTACGGCGCGAGCATCCTGGGCTTCGGGATCGTGCTCGCCGTCGTCGCGCTCGGCGGCTGGACCGGAGGCGGCGCCTCCTTCGCCGACGCGAACCTCCCCGCGCTCGTGGTCGCCACCCTGATGCTCGCGGCGTCGGGTGCCGCCGACAACGTCAGCTCGATCTTCCGCATGACGATCCTCCAGGCGTCGGCGCCCGACACGATGCGGGGCCGGCTGCAGGGCGTCTTCACCGTCGTCGTGACCGGCGGCCCGCGCCTGGGCGACCTCTACATCGGCCTGCTCGCCCTCACCGGCGCCCTGTGGTTCCCGCCGCTCCTCGGCGGACTCGTCATCATCGTGCTGGTAGCGACGGTGGTCCGCGTGCAGGGCGCGTTCCGGCGCTACGACGCGCTGGCACCCACCCCGTAAGGGCGCTTCCCGGCGGCGAGGCGGCCGGCCGTCAGCGCGTGCGCACGCGACGCGCGAGCCGGGGGTAGTCGATGACCAGGCCGTCCTCGTCCACCCCCAGATCGGCGACGAACCCGCGGTCGGCGCTCCGGTAGCGCACGGTCGCACGCCCCGCGGCGGGGTCGTACGGGTGCTCGGCCGCGTACACCTGGCGGCTGGCGCGCACCTCCAGGCTGGGCAGATCCACCCACGCCATGGTCAGCTCGGTCTCCTCGACGCCCCGGAGAGCGCCCAGGCGAAGGATGGGCATGGTGTTCGTCACCGGGCAGAGGGCCAGGTCGCAGTCCACCGCCGCGGCGAGGGACGCGGGGTTCTGGATGCCGGGGTCGGCCATCCGCTCGCCGTGAAGCGTGTCGCTGCCGTGCGTCCAGCTCTCGCTCGTCCAGCGTGCGCCCGCGTCGCGGCGCAGCACGAGCCAGCGGGTGAAGCCGCGCCCCGTCACCGAGACGTCGAGGCGCGTCGTGACCCACTCGGCCCCGGTCTCGAGCGACCAGCTGACGACATAGTCGGTCGTGCGCGAGACGCCGAGCGCGTCCAGCCGGTCGGCGCCGAGCGTGACCGTGGCCGCCTCCAGCCGCTCCGGATCCTCGTCGCCGACCCACTCCACATGCCGCACCGCTCCGCGCACCGCCATCGCCTCCGTCCACCCGGCAGGATACGCTCCCGGCGCGACGACGGGGACTGCGGTCAGACCGTCGCGGGACGCAGCGGCTCGGGCCCGACGTACCGGGCGGACGGCCGCAGGATCTTGCCGTCGGCGGCCTGCTCGAGCACGTGGGCGGTCCAGCCGACGACGCGGGCGGCGGCGAAGGTCGGCGTGAACATCGGGCGCGGGATGCCGCAGAGCTCCATCACGACGCCCGCGTAGAACTCGACGTTGGTGTGCAGCTCCCGGCCCGGCTTCAGCTCGGCGAGCAGCTCCTGCACCCGCCGCTCGACCTGCACGGCGAACGTGACGCGCGGGCCGCCGAAGCCGAGGGCGACCTCCCGCAGCATCCGGGACCGAGGGTCCTCGGTGCGGTACACGGCGTGGCCGAAGCCCATGACCCGGCCGCCGCCCGTGACCGTGGCCGTGATCCACTCGTCGATGCGGTCGGGGGTGCCGATCGCGTCGAGCGTGTCGAGCGCCCGGCTCGGCGCGCCACCGTGGAGCGGTCCCGAGAGCGCGCCCAGGGCGCCGCCGACCGCGGCGGCGAGGTCGGCTCCCGTCGAGGCGATCACACGGGCGGTGAAGGTGGACGCGTTGAAGCCGTGATCGATCGCGGCGGTCATGTAGGCGCTCAGGGCGTGCACGTGCTCGGGGCTCGGCTCGGTGCCCGTCACGAGGTGGAGGTAGTTCGCGACGTGGCCGAGGTCGTCCCGCGACGCGAGCGGCCGGCGGCCGTGCTCCAGCGCGTGCAGGGAGGCGAGGAGCACCGGTGTCACGGCCGCGACGCGCACCGCGTCGTCGAGTCGAGCATCCGCGACCTCGTCGTAGACCGGCCGGATGCCGTCCGCCGCGGCGACCGCCGTGAGCGCCATGCGCAGCCCGGCCAGGGCGTCGCCCGCCGTGAGCCGTGCGATGGCGGGCAGGAGCTCGGCGACCTCGGCCGGGATGCGGCGCGCGGTCACGATGCGCGAGCGGAACACCG
>JAEWDJ010000198.1 GCA_023390155.1 Actinomycetes bacterium
AAAATAATGCACGCATTCGGGCGTGGCGACGCCCGGATGGGATACGGTGTGCGGGACCCCGGGAGGATCGATGACGGACGAGCAGGCGCAACCGCAGCCGCAGCAGGCGCAGCCGCAGGAGACGCAGCCGTATGGACAGCCGGGCTACGCGCAGCCGCAGCAGCCCGGTTACGCGCAGCCGCAACAGCCGGCCTACGCGCAGCCGGCCTACCCGCAGCCGCCCCAGCCCTACGCCCAGCCCGGCTACCCGCCCCAGCCGTACGCCCAGCCGGGCGCCGTCGCCGCCTATGCCGTCGCGGTCTACCCCGTCGCCCCGCCGGAGCCCAAGGGCCTCTCCGTCGCCTCCCTCGTGCTCGGCCTGGTCTCCCTCTTCGCGGGCTTCACGTTCGTGGTGCCGCTCGTCGGCTTCATCCTCGGCATCGTCGGTCTGCGGCGGGAGCCGGCCGGTCGCGGCATGGCGATCGCCGGCATCGTGATCAGCGCCCTCATCCTGCTGGTGTGGGTCGTCATCATCGGCTTCATCCTCTTCGCCGGCATCCTGGCGGCCGGCAGCGCCGCGACCTACCGCACGGCGTAGCCGCGGCTCAGCGCGAGCGCGAGCGGAGGCGGGTCTCCTCGAGGTCCAGCATCGACTGGGCCTCGGCGAGGATGCGCGAGGGATACAGGCCGCGCGTGCGTTCCAGCAGCAGCCGGTCGCGTTCGGCGTCGACGACCGCCAGCCGCAGCGTGCGGTAGAGGTGGTGCGGCCGGCTCGCGGCGGGCGTGTCCGAGAGCAGGATGCGCTCCCACGCCGACTCGGCCTGCAGGTACGAGGACTGCCGCACGCGTTCCACGACCTCCGGGTCGACCGGGTCGACGCTCCCGGTCACCGTCTCGGGGTCGTCGAGCACCTTGAGGCCCGTCTCGCTGAGGTCGTCGAGGAGCTGCGCCAGCAGGCGGCGGTCGTCCTTCACGTCGACGCCCTGCAGGCCGAGCGTGCGGATCAGCCACGGCAGCGTGCCGCCCTGTACGACCAGGCTCACGACCGCCACGGTGAACGCGATCAGGATCAGCTGCGGGCGGTACGGGATGCCGAGCGGCAGCGATTGCGCCGCGGCCAGCGTGACCACGCCGCGCATGCCGGACCAGCCGAGCACGACCCCGCCCTTCCAGTCGATCGCCTCCTGGCGGAACTCCTCCAGATCGCTGCGGTGGCGCTGGTAGCGCACCTCGGCGCGCTGCTTGCGGAGCGCCTGCCAGCGGTATTTGACCGGATGGTCGCGGAAGTAGCTGATGAGCAGCCACTCCTTCAGCACCGCCTTCTCGGCGTGCTGCGCGCGTCTTCGGAGCGAGTAGATCAGAGGGCCGATCAGCAGGAAGCGGATGATCACGAGGGAGAGCATCGCGATCAGCCCGAGCAGGATCGAGTCCCAGACGCTCAGCACCTCGGGGCGGTCGACGTCGGCGACGAGGGTGCGGATCTCGAGCCCGATGAGCAGGAAGACGCCGTTCTCGAGCAGGAACTGGATGGTCCGCCAGTTGATCTGGTCGCTGATGCGCGCCTGGGCGGAGAAGTCGCGCGGCGCGGCGTGCCCGGTGTAGAGGCCCGCGATGACGACGGCGAGCACGCCGGAGCCGTGCAGCGCCTCCGTCGGCGCGAAGGCCGCGAACGGCACGACGACCGAGAGGGCGGTGTCGAGCACCGGGTCGTTGAGCTTGGAGCGCACCCACACCGACACGAAGCCGACGACCAGGCCGATGACGATGGCCAGGACGACAGCGGTCACGAAATCGACGACGCCGGCGAGCGGGGTGCTCAGGGAGCCGACGGCCGCCGCGAGCGCGGTGCGCAGCAGCACCAGGGCGGTCGCGTCGTTGACGAGGCCCTCGCCCTCGAGCACGGTGAGCACGCGCGGCGGGAGCCCGAGCTTGCGGCCGATGGAGGTCGCCGCCACCGCGTCGGGCGGGCTGATGATGGCGCCGAGCGCGATCGCCGCCGCCAGGTTGAGGTCGGGGAGGAGCGTGTAGAGCACGAACCCGGAGGCGAACGCGGTGATGATCACCAGGAACACCGAGAGCCCGGCGATCGGCGCGAGGTTGCGGCGGAAGTCGGTGAGCGGGACGCTGATCGCCGCCGCGTAGAGGATGGGCGGGAGCAGCCCGTCGAGGATGATCTCGGGCGGCACGTCGATCTCGGGGACGCCCGGGAGGAACGAGAGGGTGACGCCGACGATCACCAGGATGATCGGGGCCGCGACCCCGAGCTTGCGCGCGAACGCGGCCACGGCGACGATGACCGCCACCGCGATCACCGCATATACGCCGAGCTCCATATATCCAGGGTAGGGGCGCCGGGCTAGCGCGCGCGCAATCCGTCGATGGCCATCGCGATCACGCGGTCCCGCTGCTCGTCGTCGTCGAAGGCCACGCCGGCGATGCCGGAGACCATGCGGATGACGTCGCCGATCGTCGCGTCCTCGCGCAGCTCGCCGGCCTCCTGCGCGCGCTCGAGGAGCGGCTCGCCGGCATCGTAGAGGGAGGTGCGGCAGCTGAGCAGCACCGGGCTGTCCTTGTTGAGGCCCTCCAGCAGCGCCTTCTTCGTGCCGATGTAGGTGACGAAGCGGCGCAGCCAGGCCTCGACGCCGACCCACGGGTCCTCCGCCTGTGCGGCGTCGTCGGCGGCGCGGCACACCGCGTCGACCTCGTCGACGTAGACGGCCTCGACCAGCGTGTCCCGCGTCGGGAAGTTGCGGTAGAGCGTGCCGATGCCGACTCCGGCGCGGCGCGCGATGTCTTCGAGGGAGGCGTTGGTGCCGTCGGCGGCGAAGGCCTCGCGGGCCGCCGCGAGCAGGGCGTCGAAGTTGCGGCGCGCGTCCGCCCGCTGTGGGCGCACGACGCCGACGTGGGCGGTCTCTGTGCCGGTCACAGCGGGTCCTTCCGAGGGTCGTCGAAACGAGTATGGCAGAAAGGGTTGCGAAACGGAGGATGCCTCCGGTAATGTCTTCTACGTAACCGGAGGGCCCCTCCGATCGGAGCCTGCCTCCAATTCTAGCCCACTTTCGGGCTTCCCCTCGAGAAACGGAAGAAACCGACATGTCTCGATCCCGTCCCGGCGTGACCTTCGCCATCCTGGCCCTCAGCGTGGCCTCCTTCGCGACCCTGCAGTCGCTCGTCGTCCCCGTCCTCCCCGTCATCCAGTCCGACCTCGGCACCACGACCGCCGGCGTCACCTGGACCATGACCGCCTGGCTCATCGCCGCCGCGGTCGCCACCCCGCTGCTCGGCCGCGTCGGCGACATCGTCGGCAAGCGCCGCGTGTTCGTGCTCTCCCTGCTCGCCGTCGCACTCGGCTCCGTGATCGCGGCCGTCGCGCCGACCATCGGCGTCCTCATCGCCGGGCGCGTGGTGCAGGGCGTCGGCGGCGCGATGTTCCCGCTCGCCTTCGGCATCATCCGCGACGAGTTCCCCGCGCGTCGCCTCCCGTCCGCCATCGGCGCGATCGCCTCGGTCATCGCCATCGGCAGCGGACTCGGCACCGTGCTCGCGGGCCCGCTCGCCGACCTCCTGAGCTGGCGCGGGCTCTTCCTCGTCCCGGTCGCGCTGACCGTGACGGGCGCGGTCCTCACCCTGGTGTTCATCCCGGAGTCGCGGGAGCGGGCGACCGGCGGGGTCAACCCGTGGTCGGCGCTGCTGCTCTCGGGCTGGCTCATCGCGCTGCTCCTGCCGCTCAGCACGGGCGCGCAGTGGGGCTGGGGCTCGCCCGAGGTCGTCGGCCTGTTCGCCCTCGCGGCGGCGCTCCTCGCGGGCTGGATCGTCGTGGAGCTGCGCTCCCGGCACCCGCTGGTCGACATGCGGCTCATGCGCGAGCCCGGCGTGTGGTCGATGAACGCGGCGGCGATCTTCATCGGCGCCTCGATGTTCGCGGTGTTCGCGTACTTCCCGCGGTTCGTGCAGACCCCGACCGGCAGCGGCTACGGGCTCGGCGCCTCCGTCGCGGAGTCCGGGATGCTGATGCTGCCGATGCTCGCGACGATGGCGGTGACCGGCTTCGCGAGCGGTCCGCTCGCGCGCTGGCTCGGCTTCCGTGCCCAGATCGTGGTGGCGGCGGTGCTGATGTCGGGCGCCAGCCTGTCCCTCGCCTTCCTGCACGGCTCGCTCGTGGCCGTCGCGACGGCCTCTGGGGTCTTCGGCATCGGCCTCGGCCTCATCTACGCCGCGATCACGAGCGTCGTCGTGCAGAGCGTCCCGGCCACGCAGACAGGGGTCGCGAGCGGGATGAACGCCAACCTCCGCACCGTCGGCTCGGCGATCGGAGCGGCCGTGATGACCGCACTCGTGACCGGCGCGACCGCGGCGGACGGCCTCCCCGCCGAGTCCGGCTACACCGAGGGCTTCGCGACGGCCGGCGCTCTCGCGCTGGGGGCCGGAGCCGTCACGGTGCTGGCCGCGGTGCTGATG
>JAEWDJ010000230.1 GCA_023390155.1 Actinomycetes bacterium
ATCGTGCTCGGCGCCGTCGGCCTCGCCGTGCTCGGCGGGCTGATCGCCGGCGCCATCGGCGGCTGGCGCGCCTCCCGCCTCCGTCCCGCCGCCGCCCTCCGCTCGGTCGCCTGACCCCACCGCCCCAAGGAGCCACCGTGTACACGCTCACGAACGTCACCAAGAAGTACCGCCAGTCCAAGCGCGAGGTCGTCGCCCTCGCCGACGTGACCCTCGACATCCCGGACGGTCAGCTGGTCGCCATCCAGGGCCCGACCGGAGGCGGCAAGTCGACGCTGCTGCAGATGCTCGGCGCCCTCGACCGGCCCTCCTCCGGCTCGGTCGAGCTCGGCCCGGCGAGCCTCTCCTCCCTCGGCGACGGCAAGCTGACCGGCCTCCGGGCGACGGAGATCGGCTTCGTCTTCCAGGGCTTCAACCTCATCCCGACGCTCACCGCGCAGGAGAACGTCGAGACCGCGCTCGCGCCGCTCAAGGTGGGCGCCGCGGAGCGCAAGCGGCGGGCCGCGGAGGCGCTGGCCTCCGTCGGCCTCGGCGACCGCGGCAGCCACCTGCCGTCCGAGCTGTCGGGCGGTCAGCAGCAGCGCGTCGCCATCGCCCGCGCGCTCGTGAAGAACCCGGAGGTGCTCCTCGCCGACGAACCGACCGGCAACCTCGACGAGGAGACCCGGGACGAGATCATGGACCTGCTCGAGGGCCTGTGGCGCGACCGCGGCCTGACCCTCGTCATCGTCACCCACGACAGCGCGGTGGCCAAGCGCGCGCAGCGCCGCCTCCACATCAAGCGCGGCCAGGTGAAGGAGGTCGCGTAGCGCCCGACCCGTGCCGAACGGAGGAGATGCGCGCCCCCACGCGGCGGATTTCCTCCGTTCACCGCGTTTCCCGGGCGCGCCGCCGCCGAACTCCTCCGCAAGCGACGCCAGCCACCCCCGGCTCAGCCGGCGGGAGTCGGCACCACCTGCATCCCGAGCGCCTCGGCGAACAGCACGGCCTGGCGCTCGTCGATGGTCGCGCCGCGGAAAGACACTTCCGACGGGTCCACCCCGGTCAGGTCGCTGCCGACGAGGGAGGCTGCGGTGAAGTCGGCGCCGGTCAGCGTCGCTGCCGACAGGTCGCAGCCCTCGAACCGCGCCTCCGCGGCCCGCGCCCGGCCGAGGTCGGCCTCGCGCAGACGCACGCCGCGGAAGTCGGCGCCGCGCAGCTCGGCGCGGCCGAGGTCGACGAACGACCAGTTGCCGCCTTCGACCTTCAGCAGGGCGAAGTCGCACGCGTCGAAGGAGCTGCCGGTCAGCTTGCAGCGGCGGAAGGTCGTGTCGAAGAAGTTGCAGCCCTGGAAGGTGCAGTTCACGAACGCCGAGTCCGTGTGCTCGCTCACGTTGAAGCGCACCGACCGGAACGTGCACCCGGTGAAGGTGGCGACCGAGGAGCGCAGCTCCGTCATGTCGACGTCCACGAACTCCACGTTCTCGAACGAGACCCCGTCGAGGTCGCGCCCGTACCAGTCCTCGCCCCGGATGGTGCTCTCCGTACTCACACGGCGAGCCTAACCACCCGGGGCGACACAACCGTCGCCGGTAGGAGGCCGCTCAGTCCTGGTTGCTGAACGCGGCGTCGAAGGAGGCCGTCGGCGTCTTCCAGAGCAGCGAGCGGATGTAGCCCACCGCCTCCTTGGCGCCGTGCAGACGGTCCATGCCGGCGTCCTCCCACTCGATCGAGATCGGGCCGGTGTAGCCGATGGACTCGAGCGCGCGGAAGGAGTCCTCCCACGGCACGTCGCCGTGCCCGGTGGAGACGAAGTCCCAGCCGCGGCGCGGGTCGCCCCAGGGCAGGTGCGAGCCGAGCACACCGGCGCGGCCGTTGCGCGGGCGCAGGCGGGTGTCCTTGCAGTCCACGTGGTAGATCCGGTCCTGGAATTCGACGATGAAGCCGACCGGGTCGATGTCCTGCCACATCATGTGCGACGGGTCCCAGTTGAAGCCGAACGCCTCGCGGTGCTCGATGGCCTCGAGCGACCGCACGCTCGACCAGTAGTCGTAGGCGATCTCGGACGGGTGCACCTCGTGCGCGAACCGCACGCCCTCGCCGTCGAACACGTCGAGGATCGGGTTCCAGCGGTCGGCGAAGTCCTGGTAGCCGGCGTCGATGACGGAGGCGGGGACCGGCGGGAACTGCGCGACGTACGGCCAGATCTTCGAGCCCGTGAAGCCGACCACCGTGTCCACGCCGAGCCGGCGGGCCACCTTCGCGGTCAGCTTCAGCTCCTCCGCGGCGCGCCGGCGCACGCCCTCCGGGTCGCCGTCGCCCCACACCTTCGAGCCGACGATCGCCTGGTGGCGGAAGTCGATCGGGTCGTCGCAGACCGCCTGGCCCTTGAGGTGGTTCGAGATGGCCCACACCTTCAGGCCGTACCTGTCGAGGATGTCGAGGCGGCCCTGGAGGTACGCGTCGTCCTCGGCCGCCCGCCACACGTCCAGGTGCTCCCCCGACGCCGCGATCTCGAGGCCGTCGTAACCCCACTCGGAGGCGAGCTTCGCGACCTCCTCCAGCGTCAGGTCGGCCCACTGGCCGGTGAAGAGCGTGACCGGGTGCGTGCGCCCCGACTCGACGGTCGTGTTCTGGTCTGTCATGCGTCCTGTCCCATCGCGATCCAGGTGCCCGCCTCGGCGGAGTCGAGCACGGCGTCGGTGATCCGCACGGCCCGCAGGCCGTCGGTGAAGCGCGGCAGTCCGTCGGGGCTCTCCCCCGCGACCGCCGCGTAGCTGTCGGCGACGAACGCGTTGAACGCGTCCTGGTAGCCCTGCGGGTGTCCGGAGGGGACCACGCAGAGCCGAGCGGCGTCGGCGCTCAGCTGGTCGGCGTCGCGCGGGACGAGCAGGCTGCCCGCCCGGCGGCCGATCCAGAGCGTCTCCGGCTGCTCCTGGTCGAACTCCACGCTCTCGGCGCTGCCGGCGATCTCGATCAGGAGGCGGTTCTTGCGCCCCGGCGCCACCTGCGAGACGAGCAGCGTGCCGAGGGCGCCGCCCTCCGTCTCGATGACGACGGCGACCGCGTCCTCCGTCGTGATCGCCGAGTGCGACGCGCGCTCCGCGAACACCGTCTTCTTCGTGGCGGACACGCGGGAGACGCGGTCGCCCGAGACGAACTCCACGAGGTCGACCAGGTGCGAGCCGATGTCGGCGAAGGCCCGCGACCGGCCGCCCTGGGCGGAGTCGACGCGCCAGTTGTCGTCGCCGGCGCCGAGCAGCCAGTCCTGGAGGTAGGAGGCGTTGATCGTCAGCACCCGACCGGCCTGGCCGGAGGCGAACCGCTGGCGCGCCTCCCGCACCAGGGGGTGGAACCGGTAGACGAACGGCACGGTCGCGACGCGCCCTTCGGCGGCGCGCACGAGCTCCTCGGCGTCGGCGGTCGTGGTCGCGAGCGGCTTCTCGCAGATCACGTCCTTGGCGGCCGCGAGCACCGCGCCCGCCTGCTTCGCGTGCAGGGCGTTCGGCGACGTGACGTGCACGACGTCGACGGTGTCGTCGGCGAGGAGGTCGTCGAGCGTGGCGTACGCCCGCCCGATGCCCAGCCGCTCGGCGGCCGCCGCCGATCTCTCCGGGGTGGAGGAGACGATCCCGGCGAGGTCGGCCCGGGCCGCGCGGGCGGCCCGGGAGTGCACCTCGGCCATGAAGCCGCCGCCCACGATCGCGACCCGGAGGCGTTCGCCCGCCCGGCCGTCCTCGCGGCGGGTGAGACCGCCCTGCGTCGCCGCTGTCTCGGTCACTGCCGCATCCTGGCTCATCCGCTTTCCCCGCTCAGGCGAGGGTCGCCGCTCGCGGGTCCCAGTCCTCGGGGAGGGCCGGCGCGACCTCGACGGTGCTCGCCACCTCCACCGGGACACCGGACTCGCCCGCCTCGATCGTCGCGACCATCACGTCGAGCACGTGGTAGGCCTGCTCGCCCGACGCCCGCTCCGGGACCCCGGCGCGGATGGCGCGGGCCAGCTCGACGACGCCGGTGCCCCGCGTGGAGGTCGACCCGCTCGACGCGACGGACTCCTGACCGTCGGCGCCGTGGATGCGCAGCTCGCCCTCGAACGTGTTCGGGTCCGGGACCTCGAGCGTGCCGTCGACGCCCGCCACCTCGAAGAGGGTGCGGCCGAGCTTGGAGTCGAAGGAGAAGATCGCCTGCGCGGTCTGGCCGCTCTCGAACTGGTAGAGCGCGCTGACGTGGGTCGGCACGGTGACCGCGAACGACTCGCCCGCGCGCGGGCCCGAGCCAATCACGCGCGACTCACGCGACTTCGACGCCACCGCGGTCACCCGGGCGACCGGTCCGAAGAGCTGCACGAGGGCGGTCAGGTAGTACGGGCCGATGTCGAAGAGCGGGCCGGCGCCCTCCTGGAAGAGGAAGTCCGGGTTGGGGTGCCATGACTCCGGGCCGGGCGACTGCATCAGCGTGAGCGCGGTCAGCGGCGCGCCGATGCGGCCGCTCTCGATCAGCCGGCGGGCCGACTGGATTCCCGCGCCGAGGAAGGTGTCCGGCGCCGTCGCCACGCGCAGCCCGCGCTCGTGCGCGGCCGAGAGCAGCTCCTGGCCGCTCGCGCGGTCGAGGGCGAACGGCTTCTCGCTCCACACGTGCTTGCCCGCGGCGAGCGCCTGCAGCGCCACCTCCACGTGCACCTTGGGGATGGTCAGGTTGACGACGATCTCGATGCCGTCGTCGGCCAGCAGCTCCTCGACCGAGCCGGACCCCGGCACGCCGAACTTCTCGGCCTGGGCGCGGGCGCGCTCCTGGTCGATGTCGGCCACGAAGCGCACCTCGAGGTCGGGGAACGCGGTGAGGTTCTCCAGGTACTGGTTGCTGATCACTCCGGCGCCGATGACGCCGACACCCACGCGCCCGGCGCTCATGCGAGGCCCTTCTCGGTCAGGAAGGCGAAGCTGTCGGCCACGGCCTGGAAGCGGTCGCCACGCGAGTCGTCGAGCTCGACGACGCGGAGGGCGTCGGGTGCCGCCGCGATGATGTCGGCGATGGGCAGCGAGCCCTGGCCGACCGCAACCTGGTCCTTGGTCTCGGTGGTGCCGGGGCCGTCCTTGATGTGGAGGGCGACGACGCGGTCGCCGAGGGCGGGGAGGAGGGTCACCGGGTCGTGGCCGCCGACGGCCACCCAGTAGGTGTCGACCTCGAGCACGACCTCGGGCGCCAGCTTGCCCGCGAAGAACTGGAGGGCCGTGGTGCCCTCGATGGTGCTCTCGAGCTCGTG
>JAEWDJ010000318.1 GCA_023390155.1 Actinomycetes bacterium
GGCGGGAGGGGTGAGGCCAGCGTGCCCTCGATCACCGTCGTCATCCCCGCCCTCGACGATGCGGAGATGCTGCGCCGGAGCCTCGCGGACCTGGCCGCGCAGCTGCGGCCCGCGGACGAGATCATCGTCGTCGACAACGGCAGCACCGACGACACCGTCGCGGTCGCGCTCGCGGCCGGCGCCCGCGTGCTGGAGCAGTCGGTGCGCGGCATCTTCCCGGCCGCCGCCACCGGCTACGACGCGGCGACCGGTGACATCATCGCCCGCATCGACGCCGACTCGCGCCCGCCGGAGGACTGGCTGCTGCACATCGAGGCGGAGTTCGTGGACTCCCCCGAGATCGGCGTGCTGACCGGCCCCGGCGTCTTCTACGACGGCAACCCGCTCATCGCGGGCCTCGGCCAGGTGCTCTACATCGGCGGGTACTTCTGGTCGATGGAGATCTGGCTCGGGCACCCGCCGATCTTCGGCTCCAACTTCGCCATGCGGCGGGACGTGTGGGCCGGCGTCCGCGGGTCCGTCCATCGCGGGATGCGCGAGGTGCACGACGACCTCGACCTCGCCTTCCACCTCGACCCCGGTGTCGTGGTGCGGTACGACGAACGCCTGACGGTCGGCATCTCGTCGCGGCCCTTCTCCACCTGGCGCGGCTTCGGCCGGCGTCTCTCCTGGGCGTTCGGGACGCTGTGGCTGCACCTGCCGGAGGAGTCGCCGTGGCGCCGCCGGGCCGCCCGGCGCCGCTGGCGCGAGGAGCACGCCGAGGAGGCTCCCGGCGCGGTCGCGTGACGCGGCCCGGCGTTCGACACCGCGTCGATCGCTCGGCCGGCCGACCGACTGCCTGTCGAGTTCCGCTCCCCCGCCCTCACCGTTAGGTTGGGGAGCGTGAGATTCTCGCACCTCAGTACCACCCACGACGCGCCGCCGCGTCTGGCCGCGATCGTGGCCGACGGCGCCCTCTTCCTCGACGAGATCCTCCCGGAGGCGCCCCGTGACCTCCAGGACCTCATCGAGCGCGGGGACGACGCCCTCGCCGCCGTCCGCGCCCGCGTCGAGGAGTCGGTGGCGGCCGGGCGACCGCTCACCCCGGTCGCCGGCCTGCGTCACGCGTCGGCCGTGCTGCGGCCGCCGCAGGTGATCGCGATCGGTGCGAACTACGCCGCGCACGCCTCCGAGCTGAAGCTGCGCAGCGAGAAGGCCGCGACGGTCTTCTCGCTCTGGCCGAACTCGCTCGCCGGCCACGGCGGCACCACCTCGTGGCCCGAGGACCTCACGACGCAGGTCGACTATGAGGCCGAGCTCGGCGTCATCATCGGCCGGCCGGCTCGCAACGTCTCCGCCCGGGACGCGCTCGACTACGTGTTCGGATACACGGTGGTGAACGACATCACGGCGCGCGACCTCCAGTTCTCGGAGGCGCAGTGGTCGCGCTGCAAGTCCTTCGACGGCTTCACCCCCAACGGCCCGGTCGTCGTCACGGCGGACGAGATCGCCGACCCGCAGGACCTCTGGCTCACCACCAACGTGGACGGCGCGATCCTGCAGGATGCGTCCACGGCCGACATGGTGCGCTCGGTGGCCGAGATCATCGAGTTCCTGTCCCACTCGGCGACCATCCAGCCGGGCACTCTCATCTCCACCGGCAGCCCCGGCGGCGCAGGCTACTCGCGCACGCCGCCGGTGTTCCTGCGCGACAAGTCCACGGTCACGGTCTCGATCGGCGGCATCGGCTACCTCACCACCTACTGCCGGGTCACCTGACCGGGTTCCTGCATTCACGCCCTCCGTCGGCTAGCGTGAGCACATGTCCATCGGAGAGCGACGGCCCGGCGTCGCAGGAGACGACGAGGCCGCGCGCCTCGACGCCGCACTGCCCGACATCGACTGGTCGATCGCACCGGTCGGCACCGTCTTCTCGCGTTTCGCCGCTCCGAGCGGCGACCTCGCCGTCGCGTCCCTCGGTGACCCGGCCGATCCCCGCGTCGTGCTGGTGCCGGGGGCGACCGGCTCCAAGGAGGACTTCTACCTGCTCGCACCCCTCCTCGTCGCGGGCGGCTACTACGTGCAGAGCTACGACCTCGCCGGCCAGTACGAGTCGGCGGAGGCCGGGCCTCCGACCGGCGGCCGCTACACGTACGAGCTGCTGGTCGCCGACTTCGTCGCGTTCCTGCGGGAGGGAGGCGCGGCGCATGTGCTCGGCTACTCGTTCGCCGGCGTGCTGGCCGAGCTGGCTCTGGTCCGGCACCCGGGGCTGTTCCGCTCCCTGACCCTCCTCACCACGCCGCCCCAGCCCGGCCAGGCGTTCCGCGGCGTGCGCATCATCGGCCCCCTCAGCTGGCTGGTGAACGGACACCAGGGCGCCGGCCTGATGATCTGGGGCATCGTGACGAACAAGAACAAGGTGCCGCCCAGCCGGCTCGCCTTCGTGCGCTCCCGCTTCGCCCTCACCCGGCGCTCGAGCGTCGACGACATGGTCGGCCTGATGAAGCGGGTGCCCGACGTGCGCGACCGGGTCGCCGCGAGCGGCATCCCGGTGCTGGTGGCGACGGGCGACCACGACCTGTGGCCCACCCGCCTCCACGCCGCCAACGCCGAAGCGCTGGGCGCCCGCCTCGCCGTCTACCGCACCGGGCACAGCCCGTGCGAGACGGCTCCGCACCAGCTCGCTCGCGACATGCTCGCCCTGTTCCGCGAGGCGGAACAGCGCGGCTGACCGGATGGATCCGGGGCGCCGCCTACTCGGCCGCTTCCTCCAGGGTCACCACCGGGATGGCCGTCGTGACCGCCTCCAGTCCGCTCAGCCGCGCCGGCGAGAGCAGGCGGGTGACCTCCTCGCGGCTCATCAGCTTCGCGTCGACCACCAGGTCGGCGACGTTGTGCCCGGTGAGGAGCGCCGACTTCGCGAGGGCCGCCGCGGCGGCGTAGCCGATGTGCGGGGTGAGGGCGGTGATCACGCCGACGGACGAGCCGACCATCGCGCCGAGCCGTTCCTCGTTGGCCGTGATGCCGTCGACGCAGTTGACCCGGAGCGTGTGGAAGGCCTGCGCCATCCAGGTGATGCTCTGCAGCAGCGAGTGCGCGATCACCGGCTCGAACGCGTTGAGCTGGAGCTGGCCGCCCTCGGCCGCCATCGTGACCGTCACGTCGGCGCCGGCGACCGAGAACGCGACCTGGTTCACGACCTCCGGGATCACCGGGTTCACCTTGCCCGGCATGATGCTCGAACCGGCCTGGCGCGGCGGGAGGTTGATCTCGCCGAGCCCCGCCTGGGGCCCTGACGAGAGCAGGCGCAGGTCGTTGCAGATCTTGGACAGCTTGATGGCGCTGCGCTTCAGCGAGCCCGAGAACGACATGAAGGCGCCCGCGTCGCTCGTCGACTCGATGAGGTCGGGGGCGGTCTCGAGGTTCAGGCCCGTGATCGCGTTGAGGTGGCGCACGGCGGCAGCCGAGTATCCCGGGTCGGCGGTGATCCCGGTGCCGATGGCGGTGGCACCGAGGTTGATCTCGGCGAGCAGCCACTTGGTCTCGGTGAGGCGCGCGTGGTCCTCCGTGAGGGTGGTGGCGAAGCCGTGGAACTCCTGCCCGAGCGTCATCGGTACGGCGTCCTGCAACTGGGTGCGCCCGACCTTCAGGATGTGCCGGAACTCCTCCCCCTTGCGCGCGAACGAGTCGCGCAGCAGGGCGAGCTCGTCGAGCAGGTGGCCGAGCGCGAAGGTCAGGGCGATCTTGATGGCCGTCGGGTACGTGTCGTTCGTGCTCTGACTGCGGTTGACGTCGTCGATCGGGCTGAGCGCCGCGTAGTCGCCCTTCGGCCGCCCGTCGAGCTCCAGCGCGACGTTCGCGATGACCTCGTTGGCGTTCATGTTCGTGGACGTTCCCGCGCCGCCCTGCATGACGCCGACGACGAACTGGTCGTGGAAGCGGCCGTCGATGATGAGCTGGCAGGCGCGGTCGATCAGCTCGGCCTTGCTCTGCTCCAGCACGCCGATCTCGAGGTTAGCGCGCGCGGCGGCCTGCTTGACGCTCGCGAGCGCGACGATGAGATCGGGGTAGACGGAGATGGGCCGCTTGGCGATGGAGAAGTTCTCCAGCGCGCGCGACGTGTGGACGCCCCAGTAGGCGTCGGCCGGGATCTCGCGGCTGCCGAGCGAGTCGGTCTCGATCCGGGTCGGGCCGCCGTCCGGGCTCGGGTCGGGCACGTCGGACACGTTCTCCGACGCGTCGACCACGGGGGTGGTGGTCACGGGCACCGGCTGGGTCTCGGGATCGTCCGTCATGGCTGTGGGGTTCACGGTGGGCACCGTTGCCTCTCGTTGTGCGGTTGGCTCGCCGGCACGCGCCGGCGCGGGGGTGTCGGCCGTTCGTGGCCGCCGACAGCACCAACCTACCGCTCGGCCCTGCCCGCGCGGTGGACGATCCGTCTCGAATCCGAGACGTGCCCGGCCGACGCGACCGGGGGCCGGCGCGGCCCTGCGCCGATCAGCCGAGCTTGCGGAGCAGGCCGCGCGCGAAGCGGTCCTTGCCCTCGGTGTAGGGAGGGTAGATCAGCGCCAGCGTGTCGGGCCCGAGCGCCTTGGTGAGCACCGCCTTCTCGTGGCTGAAGGTCCGCAGCGAGCGCTCGCCGTGATACGCCCCGACGCCGCTCTCGCCGACCCCGCCGAACGGGAGCCCGCCGACGGCGAGATGCGCGGCGGGCACCCCGAAGCCCACCGCTCCGGAGCTGGTCTCGGTCAGGATGCGGCGGCGCACGGACGCCCGCTCGGTGAACGCGTAGAGGGCGAGCGGCTTATCGCCGGAGCGGATGACGCGGAGGGCGTCGTCCAGGTCGGCGACGGGCACGATCGGCAGGATGGGGCCGAAGATCTCCTCCCCCATCACGGCGGCGTCGCGGGGCACGCCGGTGAGCACGGTCGGGGCGAGGTACCGGCTGCCGGCGTCGCGCTGCCCGCCGAGGGCGATGGTCCCGGCCCCGTCGAGCAGCCCCGTGAGGCGGGCGAACTGGCGGTCGTCGACGATGCGTCCGTAGTCCGGGCTGTCGGCGGGGTCGTCGCCGTACAGCTCCCGCACCGCGACCCGCAGGGCGTCGGCGAGCCGGGCGCCGACGGTCGGTGTGGCGAGCACGTAGTCCGGCGCGACGCAGGTCTGCCCGGCGTTCATGAACTTGCCCCACGCGATCCGCCGTGCCGCGGCCGCGATGTCGACGGAGTCGTCCACGTAGACGGGCGACTTGCCGCCGAGCTCCAGGGTGACCGGGGTCAGGTGCTGCGCGGCGGCCGCGGCGACGATCCGGCCCACGCGGCCGTTGCCGGTGAAGAAGATGTGGTCCCACCGGTGCGCGAGCAGCTCGGTGGTCTCCTCCACCGCGCCCTCGACGACGGCGACCGCACGCGGGTCGAGGTACTGCGGGAGGAGGCGCGCCATCGCGGCGGAGGTCGCCGGCGCGAGCTCCGAGGGCTTCAGGACGACCGCGTTGCCGGCGGCGAGGGCGCCCACCAGCGGCGCGAGCAGCAGCTGCACCGGGTAATTCCAGGGCGCGATGATCAGGACGACGCCGACCGGCTCGAGCATCGTGCGCGCCGTCGCCGGCAGCAGCGCCGCGGGGACGCCGACGCGCTTCGGCCGCAGCCAGCGCCGCAAACCCCGAAGCATGTGGTCGATCTCGCCGACCACGAAGCCGATCTCGGCGATCTGCGACTCGGTCGGGTTCTTCGCCAGGTCGGCGAGCAGGGCGTCCTCGAACTCGGCGGCCCGCTCGGTGAGCAGCCGGCGCAGGGCGCGCAGCTGCGCGATCCTCCACGCGAGGGGCTTGGTGGCCCCGCTGTCGAAGGTGCTGCGCAGAGCGTCGACGGTCTGCCCGATGGCGGTGAGCCCAGTGGTCATGCGCCCATCCTACGGACGGGGGCGGTACTCCAGGTCGAAGATCGCATGGCCCAGCTTCTCGCCGCGCCGCTCGAACTTGGTGACCGGGCGGTCCTCGGGGCGGGGCACGAAGTGCGCCTCCCCCGCGACGTTCACGAGGCCGGGCTCGGCGTCGAGCACCTCGACCATGTGCTCGGCATACGGCTCCCAGTCGGTCGCGAGGCGCAGCACGCCGTCCGGGGCGAGCGCGCGCAACAGCAGCTTCGCGACGTCCGGCTGCACCAGCCGCCGCCGGTGATGCCGCGCCTTCGGCCACGGATCGGGGAAGAAGATCAGGACCTCGGCGACGCTTCCGGCGGGCAGCCCGCTCTGGAACACCTCCACGGCGTCGTGCCGCACGATCCGGATGTTGCGGATGCCGCGGTCGCGCATCGCCGCGAGCACGCGCCCGACGCCGGCGCCGTGCACCTCCACGCCGAGGAAGTCGCGCTCCGGGTGGCGCTCGGCGAGCGTCAGGAGGTTCTCGCCGTTGCCGAAGCCGATCTCGACCGTGCGCTCGGCGCTCCGGCCGAACACCGCGTCGAGGTCGAGCGGCGAACCGTCGAAGTCGACGCCGTAGGCCGGCCAGAGCTCGTCGATCGCGCGCTGTTGCGCTTCGGTCTTCCGGCCGCGCACGACGAAGCTGCGCGGGCGGATGAGGGGAGGCTGTTCCATCCGTCCATTCTCTCAGGCGGGAGCAGCCTCCCCTTCCGCCGACGCCCGGGCGCTCAGAGGAAGGCGAACGGCAGGAAGCTGAGCCCCAGGCCGATGCCGGCCAGCGTCAGCACGAGGCCGAGGAGCACGCCGAAGAGCATCAGGGCGTTGAGCACGATGCCCCACACGGCGAAGGTCTTGCCGAGCGGCTCGCGCCCGAGCGCGACGATGCCGACGACCAGGCCCGCGATCGGCGCGACGAAGGTCCAGCCGAAGACGATGGAGGCGAGGCCCAGCACGAAGCTCGTCACGCTGAGCGTGCGGGCGGCTGCGGGGACGGGGGCGGAGGCGGGAGCGGAGGCGACGGTGTGCGGGTTCGTGCTGGTCATGCCTCCAGTCAAGCGGCCCGGCGGATCCGGCGGTATCGGGGAAACCCCCGGATCCGGCTCGGGGGTTCCCCCGACCCGCTAGCCGAGCAGCGTCTCGATCGGCCCGCGGGCGAAGTATACGAGGAAGCCGGCGGCGACGATCCAGAGCAGCGGGCTGATCTCACGCGCCTTGCCCGCCAGCGACCGCACGAGGACCCAGCTGATGAAGCCGACGCCGATGCCGTTCGCGATGGAGTACGTGAGCGGCATGACGATGATCGTGAGGAACACGGGCAGCACGCTCGAGAACTCGCTGAAGTCGATGTGGCGGATCTGCACCACCATGAGTGCACCCACGATGACGAGCGCGGCCGCGGCCACCTCGAGCGGCACGACCTGGGTGAGCGGCGTGAAAAACATGGCCAGCAGGAAGAGCACGCCGGTGATCACCGAGGCGAAGCCGGTGCGGGCGCCTTCGCCGATGCCCGACGCGGACTCGACGAAGACCGTGTTCGACGAGGAGGAGGTCGCGCCGCCGACGACCGCGCCGACGCCCTCCACGATGAGCGCGGGCTGCAGGCGCGGGAAGGTGCCGTCCTCGGCAGCCAGACCGGCGCTGCGGGCGAGGCCCGTCATCGAGCCCATGGCGTCGAAGAAGTTGGTGAAGACGAGGGTGAAGACGAGCATGATGGCGGCCAGCGCGCCGATGCGGCCGAAGGCGCCGAAGACGTCGACCTGGCCGACCAGGCCGAGGTTCGGGAGCGAGACCAGCGAACCGGGCAGCTGCGGGACGGTGAGGTTCCAGCCTCCCGCGTTCTTGCCGCCCATCGACGGGCCGACCGGCCAGATGGCCTCCACGATGATGGCGACGACGGTGGCCGCGACGATGCCGATGAGCAGGGCGCCCTTGACCTTGCGCGCCATGAGCACGCCCATGATGACGAGCGCGAGCAGGAAGATGAGGGTCGGGACGGTGGCGATCGAGCCGGCCTCGCCGAGCTGAACGGGCGGCGACGACATGTTGGTGCTGCGCACGAACCCGCTGTCGACGAACCCGATGAACGCGATGAAGAGGCCGATGCCGACCGTGATGGCCGTCTTCAGCTGGGCGGGGACCGCGTTGAAGATCAGCTTGCGCAGGCCGGTGGCC
This sequence comes from Actinomycetes bacterium, assembly GCA_023390155.1. Lineage (GTDB taxonomy): Bacteria > Actinomycetota > Actinomycetes > Actinomycetales > Microbacteriaceae > Leifsonia. The sequence goes on from JAEWDJ010000318.1 coordinate 8,068, forward strand.
GACAGCAGGACGATGATGAGACCGTTGATGACGACGAGCCCCATCGCCTCGGGCCAGGTGAGCACCTGCACCACGTTGACCGCGAGGAACGAGTTGATGCCGAGTCCCGCCGCGAACGCGAACGGGAGCCGGGCGACCAGGCCGAAGAGCACGGTCATCACGCCCGCGCTCAGGGCGGTCACAGCGGCGACCTGCGTGCCCTCGAGCGAGTGGCCGGAGACGTCCGGCGTGCCACCCAGGATGAGCGGGTTCAGGATGACGATGTAGGCCATCGTGACGAACGTGAGCACACCGCCGCGGACCTCCGTGGCCCAGGTGGTGCCGCGCTTGGTGATCTCGAAGAACCGGTCCAGGCGGCCCGGGGCGGTCGGCGCGGGCGCGGTGGTCGATGCGGAAATGGTGATCTCCTCTAATATCGTGCGAAGCGGTGGCTCGGTGAACGTGCTCTGGACATTCAGGGTGGATTCGCGGGCGCGACGCGCCGCACTCCAGCCTAATTCCCATTTCCACCAGTGAAGGACACACATGGCTCTGCCCTGGACGCTGCACGGCGACGGCAAGAACGTCGGCGCGCACGAGATCGTTCTGCCCGGCGAACGGCTCACCTGGCCCCGCACCATCGGCCTCGGCGCGCAGCACGTCGTCGCCATGTTCGGCGCGACGTTCCTCGTGCCGGTGCTGACCCACTTCCCGCCGAGCACCACCCTCCTCTTCTCGGGCGTCGGGACCCTCCTGTTCCTGCTGATCACGGGCAACCGGCTCCCCTCCTACCTCGGCTCGTCGTTCGCGTTCATCGCCCCGATCACCGCCGCCACCGCGGCCGACGGGATGGGGAGCGCCCTCTTCGGGATCGTCGCCGTCGGCGTGCTGCTCGCGATCGTCGGCGGCATCGTCGTCCTCACCGGCACCGGCTGGATCGACGTGCTCATGCCGCCGGTCGTCGCGGGTGCGATCGTCGCGCTGATCGGCTTCAATCTGGCACCGGCCGCGAAGAACAACTTCGTGCAGGCGCCGTGGACGGCGCTCGTGACCCTGCTCGCGGTCATCCTGTGCACCGTGCTGTTCAAGGGCCTCCTCGGCCGGCTCTCCATCTTCGTCGGCGTCGCGGTCGGCTATGTGTTCGCGGTCATCGTCGGCGAGGTCGACTTCTCGGCCGTCGGCAAGGCGGCCTGGATCGGCCTGCCGACCTTCGCGCTCCCGGCCAACCCGTTCGAGGACCCGGCGGGCACCTGGGGCATCCTGCCCGCCTTCCTCCCGGTCGTGCTCGTGCTCGTCGCGGAGAACGTCGGGCACATCCGCGGCGTCGCCCAGCTCACCGATCCCTCCGTCAACACGCTCACCGGCCGCGCGCTGTTCGCGGACGGCCTCGCCACCACCGTCGCCGGCTTCTTCGGGGGCTCGGGCACGACCACCTACGGCGAGAACATCGGCGTCATGGCCGCCACCAAGGTGTACTCGACCGCCGCGTACTGGGTGGCGGGCATCGTCGCGGTGCTGCTCGGCCTCTCCCCCAAGGTCGGCGCCGTCATCAACACCATCCCTGCCGGTGTGCTCGGCGGTGTGACGACCGCGCTCTACGGCCTCATCGGCATCATCGGCGTGAAGATCTGGCTGGACAACAAGGTGGACTTCTCGAAGCCCGTCAACCAGTTCACGGCCGCCACGGCCCTGATCGTCGGCATCGCCGACTTCACGCTCAACCTCGGTCAGCTGACCTTCAACGGCATCGCCCTCGGCACCATCGCCGCGATCGTCGTCTACCACCTCATGCGCACCGTCGCCCGCCTCCGCGGCACCGACTGACCCGCACCGCCTCAGCCGAGGTTCACGTCGTTGCGCCCGAACCGGGCCTCATGACCGCAACGACGTGAACGTCGGCGGGCTCAGGCGTGGAAGAACGGGATGATGAGGTAGAGGCCGTAGAGCACGGCGACGCCGGTCAGCGCGAAGCAGGCGTAGGCGCCGGTGAGCGCGAGGCGCTTCTGGCCGACGGTGAGGGGGTTCTTCTTGCGGGCCTTCGCGGCCTTGCGCTGCGCCTTGGCGGCCTGCTCGGGGGTGATGACGGTGATGGCGTCGGTGAACTCCACGGGCTCGACGAAGAGCGCGCGTCCGGCCACCGCGAGGAGCCGCGTGCCGAGTGCGTAGAGGCTCACGACGACGCACGCGCCGATGATGGCGGCCGCGAAGACGATGAGGAAGGCGACCCAGTCGATGCCGATCATGCGGACTCCTTGCGACGTCGCTCCTTCTTGAGCGGCTTGACCTTCTTGATCTTGACGGCACGGGCCGACGCGGCGACCTCGCTCTGGCCCTGCACGGGCGCCGGCTCGACGGCGTTGGAGCTGTGCACCTGGTTGCGGCGCGACAGCCAGAAGATGAGGGTGACGACCGCGACGCCGAGCACGGTGTCGATCAGGATGCCGATCGGGCCGAGGCCGGCGATGAGTGCGGTGACGGCGCCGACGATGCCCGCGGCCGGGAGGGTGAGCAGCCAGCCGATGGCGATCCGGCCCGCGGTCCCCCAGCGCACCGAGGATCCGCGGCGGCCGAGTCCCGAGCCGATGACCGATCCCGAGGCGACCTGGGTGGTCGAGAGCGCGAAGCCGAGGTGGCTGGAGGCGAGGATGGTCGCCGCGGTGCTGGTCTCGGCGGCGAAGCCCTGGGCGGGCTTCACCTCGGTGAGGCCGCGGCCGAGGGTGCGGATGATGCGCCAGCCGCCCGAGTACGTGCCGATGGCGATCGCGAGCGCGCAGGAGATGACCACCCACAGCTCCGGGCCCGTCCCGGCGGTCTGGAGGCCGGCCGCGATCAGGGTGAGCGTGATGACGCCCATGGTCTTCTGGGCGTCGTTGGTGCCGTGCGCGAGCGCGACCAGGGACGACGAGAAGATCTGGCCGTAGCGGAACCCGCCGCGGCCGTCGGGCCGGCCGTCGTAGCGCCGGGTGATCCAGTACGCCAGCTTCGTGGCCGAGAAGGCGACGACGCCGGCGGTGACCGGGGCGATGACGGCGGGGAGGATGACCTTGTCGAGCACGACGACGAAGTCGACGGCCCCGATGCCCGCGCCCACGATCGCGGCGCCGATCAGGCCGCCGAACAGCGCGTGGCTGGACGACGACGGGAGGCCGAACAGCCAGGTCACCATGTTCCACACGATGGCGCCCACGAGACCGGCGAAGATCAGCTCGGGCGTGATCTGCACGCCTCCGGAGCCCTCCTTGATGATGCCGCCGGAGATCGTCTTCGCGACCTCGGTCGACAGGAAGGCGCCGATCAGGTTCAGGACCGCCGCCAGGGCGACCGCGACCTTCGGGCGCATCGCTCCCGTCGCGATGGGGGTCGCCATCGCGTTCGCGGTGTCATGGAAGCCGTTCGTGAAGTCGAAGAACAGCGCCAGCACGATGACCAGCACGATGATGAGGGTGAGGTCCACCGGTTTCTTTCTCGCGTGGGGAGCACGGTCCAACCCGACAGAACCATTCATCGGGAGTTCATGCAAGTGACCTGGCACGCCGTCTAGCGACCGTGTAGATACTCACACGGCGGCGGTCCGCCGTCAAAATCGCTACAGGCGATTCACACCCGTCACCCGCACGACCGCCGAACCGGCCCGCGCGGACGCCTCCAGGAGGATGTCTGCGGCGATGCCCCAGTCGTGATCGCCCTCCGGGTCGGCCAGGATCTGCCGCACCCGCCAGACCCCCTCCGCGGCGGCCGGAGACTCGTCGATCACGATCATCGCGGCCGAGCGCGCGGCGGCATCGGTCAGGATCTCGTCGTGCTCGGCGTAGTAGTCCTCGAGCGCCGCGTCCCACTGCTGCTCGGTGAACGACGGCCCGGCCGACTCGGCGAGCACGGCCGCCTCCGCCTCCAGCACGCCGAGCTCGGGCACCCGGTCGAGCGCGGCCAGCTGAACCCGGCGGAACAGCTCGTTGCGGACGAGGACGAAGAACGCGCGCCGGTTGGTCGTGACGTTCCTCGGTGCGGGCGGCGCGAGCTCGGTCGCCTCGGCGGCGTGCCGGGCGGCGTCGGGATGGACCAGCTCCTCCCACTCGTCGAGCAGGCTGGAGTCGACCTGGCGCACGAGCTCCCCGAGCCATTCGATGATGTCGCGCAGCTCCTCCGTGCGCAGGTCGAGCGGCACGGTCTGGCCGAGCGCGCGGTACGCGTCGGAGAGGTAGCGGAGCACGACGCCCTCCGATCGCGCGAGCTTGTAGAACGCGATGAACTCGCCGAACGTCATCGCGCGCTCGTAGAGGTCGCGCACGACCGACTTCGGCCGCAGCTCGAAGTCGGCCACCCACGGCTGGCTCGAGGCGTAGGTCGCGAACGCCTCGTGCAGCAGCTCGTCGTGGGGCTTGGGATGCGTGACCTGCTCCAGGGCCTCCATGCGCTCGTCGTACTCGATGCCGTCGGCCTTCATCGCCGCCACGGCCTCGCCCCGCGCCTGGAACTGCTGCGCGGAGAGCACGGGGCGCGGATCGTCGAGCGTCGACTCCACGACCGAGACGATGTCGAGCGCGAACTGCGGGGACTCGGCGTCGAACAGCTCGAACGCGGCCAGGGCGAACGGCGACAGCGGCTGGTTGAGGGCGAAGTTCGGCTGGAGGTCGACCGTCAGGCGGATCTCGCCGTCCACGTTCTCGATGACCCCCGCGGTGAGCAGCGAGCGGTACAGCTCGATCGCGCGCCGGGCGAGCGCGAGCTGCCGCTTCCACGGCTCGTGGTTGTCGAACACGAGGGCGCGCACGTGGCCGTAGACGTCGCCCCCGCGCCCGATCACGTTGATGAGCATCGCGCTGGTGATCTGCATCGAGGAGGTGAGCGTCTCGGGCTCCGCCTCGATGAGCTTGCGGAACGACGGCTCCCCCCAGGAGACGAAGCCCTCCGGCGCCTTCTTGCGCACGATCTTGCGCCGCTTCTTCGGGTCGTCCCCGGCCTTCTCGATCGCCTTGAGGTTCTCGCTCTCGTGCTCGGGCGCCTGCGCGACGACCGTGCCGGCGGTGTCGAAGCCGGCGCGACCCGCTCGCCCGGCGATCTGGTGGAACTCGCGCGCGTTCAGCTGGCGCATCCGGGTGCCGTCGAACTTGGTGAGCGCCGTGAGCAGCACGGTGCGGATGGGGACGTTGATCCCGACGCCGAGCGTATCGGTGCCGCAGATGACCCGCAGGAGGCCGCGCTGCGCCAGCTGCTCGACCAGACGGCGGTACTTGGGCAGCATCCCCGCGTGATGCACGCCGATGCCCTGACGCAGGAGGCGCGAGAGCGTCTTGCCGAACGAGGTCGTGAAGCGGAAGTCGCCGATCAGCTCCGCGATGCGGTCGCGCTGCTCGCGGTCGGCGATCTTCGCGCTCGAGAGCGACTGCGCGCGTTCGAGGGCGGCGAGCTGGGAGAAGTGGACGACGTAGATCGGCGCCTGACCGGTGTGGAGGAGGTCGTCGATGGTCTCGTGGATGGGCGCGAGCTCGTAGAAGTAGTGCAGCGGCACCGGCCGCTCGACGCCCGTGACGGTCGCCGTCTCCCGGCCCGTCCGGCGGGTCAGGTCCGCGGCGAGCGCCGTGACGTCGCCGAGCGTGGCCGACATCAGGATGAACTGCGTGTGCGGGAGGGTGAGCAGCGGCACCTGCCAGGCCCAGCCGCGGTCGGGATCGGCGTAGAAGTGGAACTCGTCCATCACGACCTGGCCGGCCGGCGTCTCCTCGCCGTGGCGCAGGGCGAGGTTGGCGAGGATCTCGGCGGTGCAGCAGATGATGGGGGCGTCGGCGTTGACCGCGGAGTCGCCCGTCATCATCCCGACGTTCTCGGCGCCGAAGATGTCGACCAGGGCGAAGAACTTCTCCGAGACGAGCGCCTTTATCGGTGCGGTGTAGTAGCTGCGCTCGCCACGCGCGAGGGCGGCGAAGTGGGCGCCCACCGCGACGAGCGACTTGCCGGTGCCGGTCGGGGTGCTGAGGATGAGGTTCGCGCCGCCGACCACCTCGATGACCGACTCGTCCTGCGCCGGGTAGAGGGAGATGCCGCCGGCCTCGGCCCAGGCGACGAACGTCTCGTAGACGGCGTCCTGGGACGCGGTGCCGGGACCGGTGTGGCCGGGGATGTCGTCGACACGGAGCCGGACGGGTGCAGGAGACGTCATGATGACTCAAGCCTCCCATGCCGCGCCGGCACGGGCTCCCTGCGAGCGGGGCTCAGTGCGGGCGAAGCTCAGTGCGAGCCGAGGTACGACCCGTTCATCGCGTACCCGCCGCGCGGATCCTGCGACGGCACGGGCTCGTCGAACCGCTCGTTCGGCTTGCCCGGGAGGCTCGAGGGGGTCGTGCGTGATCGTGCGGCGGCGACGATGGCCACGACGCACGTGGCGAGCAGCACGGCCCCGGCGACGGCGAGCGCCCAGCCGATCGGCTCGCCCGCCACGATGAGGAGCACCCCGTACGGCCCGGCGAGCCAGGCTCCGATCCCGGTGACGACCGCCGCAGCGACCAGCACCCCCACCCGCGACCGGTTGCGGCGGGACCGCTCGTATTCCTCCATCAGCACGCCCATGGTGCACCCCCTTGCCTGGAGGCTAGCATTCCGGGCGGCTTGGCAGCATCGGCCCCGTAGAATTCCACGGTGCCATCCACGACTCCCCCTGACGCCGCGCCGGCCGAGCGCACCGACCCGGCCGAGCGCATCGACCCGGCCGAGCGCACCGACCCGGCCGAGCGCATCGACCCGGCCGATCTGGCGACGACCCTCCGCGTGCTCGAGAGCCTGCACGAGCTGGACCGCGAACACCCCGACTTCATCGCCGTGCGGCGTGCGACCGGCCACATGTTCAAAGCGGTCAAGCAGGCCAGGCGCAAGGAGCTGCGCGACGCGGTGGCGGAGGCCGACCGCGCGGTGGTCGCGGCCACCGCGACCGGCGCGCCCGACCGCATCGACGACGAGACCCGGGGCCGCGAGCTGACCTCCAGCTCCACCGGCACCACCTCCGCGGGCACCCTGCTCAAGCCGCGCGCCTGCTACATCTGCAAGCAGGACTACACCGAGGTCGACTGGTTCTACCACCAGCTGTGCCCCTCCTGCGCGGCGTTCAGCCACGCGAAGCGCAACGCCCGCACCGACCTGCGCGGCAAGCGCGCCCTGCTCACGGGCGGCCGCGCGAAGATCGGGATGCACATCGCCCTGCGGCTGCTGCGCGACGGCGCGCACCTCACGATCACCACGCGCTTCCCGCGCGACGCGGTGCGGCGCTTCTCGCAGCTGCCCGACGCCGCCGAGTGGCTGCACC